>CAZKJF010000012.1:0-32856 GCA_964553025.1 uncultured Candidatus Saccharibacteria bacterium
TTTTATGATTCGAGATTACATCTCGTCGTTGCTGCGGAAGGTTCGAGGACCTCGGCCAAACCCACCCGGGCGGCGCATCGGTCGGTCCGTCATCGGACGGGCCTCATTGACGGTCAACGGACGACCATCAAGCTCTTTGCCATTCCACATTTCGATAGCTTTTGCAGCAGCATCGTCTTCAGCCATTTCAACGAAGCCGAAGCCTCGTGAACGACCCGTCATTTTGTCCATCATAACGGTTGCCGAAGTGACCTGTCCAGCCTGTGAAAAGGCCTGCGTCAAGCCATCGTTGGTAGTGTCGAAAGACAGATTACCAACGTATAAGCGTTTTGCCATTTCGTAATGTGATAACTTTTTTAACTAGTAGGGCGACCTTCTCCGGTTCCTACTAGCTGTAAAAGCCGGGAAACCATAGAAAAACCTACAATGGTACCATTATAGCATATCCCTGCCGGACTGGCAATAGAGGAGACTATTTGGAGCCTTGGAGCGCCTGCTCAATCGCGGATTGGAATACGGCGTAAGGCTGGGCGCCGACGACTTTCAAACCGTTAATCGAAAACGTAGGCGTCCCGTCCACGCCCGCCGCCGTACCGTCAGCGATATCTTTATTGATCTCGTCGGTATAATTTCCGGCTGTCACGCAGCCGTGAAATTGCCCGACGTTCAAACCAACGGCCGCGGCCCATTTTTCCGTGTCAGCTTGAGTAAATGGAATCGTATCAACGCCTTGCTTGTCCTGTTCGGAGAATATTTCATCATGCATCTGCCAGAATTTGCCCTGATCAATCGCACAGTCGGCGGCTTGGGCGCCCAGCATGGAGTTCGGATGAATTGAAAGCGGAAAATCGCGGTAGACAAGTTTCACTTTGCCGGTATCAACGTAGTTCTGCTTGATCAGCGGCAGAGTATCCCGCCAAAACGCGCGGCAATATGGACACTGGAAATCGCTGAACTCAATCATGGTCACCGGCGCATTCGGATCGCCAAGCACCGGATCGTCATCAGTGCCGACAGTAATGTATTGGGAAGTCGTATCGCCCTGGGCCTGCTGCTGGATCAGCGCCTGGCCAGCCGATAAGCGGGCATAAAGAATCGAACCGCTGATCATAATCGCCGCAATTAATATCGCTCCGGGCAAAATAAGCTTTGAGAAATCAAATCCCGGTTCGCGCTGAGGAGGCATCGGCGGTTGGGGAAACGAAGTGAGAATTGGTTTTACCTCTTCCATTTTTTGAGTATATCATATATACTGTCGGCAGGTCGAGTACCAATCAATTTTTGGAAGTCACACTCACATGAACGAAGAAACAAAGACCTGCCCGGTGTGCAATCACGTTCACAAGAACACTGATGGCACCTGCGGCGAAACGACTGACTCTGGTACGTGCACCTGCAACGGCCAGCAGCAGTAACTCAGTCAGCCAACTTAATTGACTGACTAAAACAATCCAGCCCCTCGCATTCGCGAGGGGCTGGATTGTTTTAGGAGACGTTTAGGATAACAGAAAACCCGCACGGAACGCGAGTCTTCGCCATCGTGCGAGTTTGAGGCGGGAGCCTTCAGGCTCTAACCAGCCATTTTTCGTGAAGCTGCTTCACGATCCTTTTTTATTGAGAAGGATACTCAACGGCGGATTGTAGTATGATGTCGAGTCGGCCTCATACTCAACGCAAATGATCCAGCCAGGCTGGAAATCCATCCCTCTTGGACCAAACATCTTCGCATACTGATTCAGAACACCGTCGTGATAATAAACATCCATCACGACCATTGGTCCGGAAGTATGCAAGAAGCGCCATTCAAAAGGAACATCTTCGGACTATATTACTGAATCTCCGATCATAAACGGGCAGGAGCCGCACATAGCTCACCTCCGAATAAAAACTATTATCTTTTGGGAATCTTGTCAAACTTATGCGGAATCACTTTCTCCGATAAATATTTCAACTCTGTTTTTGCCGTTCTTTTTCGCCGCATACATCGCCGCATCGGCTTTCATAAGCATCTCGCCGAGCGTTTCTTCGCCTTGGTAGTCCATAAGCCCCAAACTGACAGTTACTGAAGTGGGGCCGCTAGAAGTTTCAATCTTTGCTTCTTCAATATCGCGCCGCAAATTCTCAGCCACTTTCTGGCCCGCCTCAATGTCGGCGCCCAACAGTATCGCCGCGAATTCCTCTCCGCCCCAGCGCGCATAGATATCGCTCGTTCGCAAGCGGTGCCGGATTACATCCGCCACCGCGACCAGCACGCGATCCCCCGCTTCATGGCCATAGGTATCATTAACGGTTTTAAAATTATCAACGTCAAAAAAGATGATCGAGAATGGCAGCCGGAATTCCTCATGGCGCCGGTCGTCGCGATGCCGAAAGGGAATCGCCCGAAATGCCCGCCCCGCTTCATCCTCGAACCCGCGCCGGTTCAATAATCCTGTGAGTTCATCATAGTACGCGAGCTTCCGCAGCCGTTCAATCTCCGCCTCCAATTGTCCAATATCCTTCTCTTCCGCCATACCCCCAGTATATCATTCTTGCTCGAGAAAACTAAATAGAAAAATTAAATGAAGCCGTTATGTAAAAAAATAAAAATAAAATGATAACCAAAATTACTGAAAGGGAACGCCATAACCATTGCTTACTCTTCCAGAAAAGCAAACAGGAACTAAAAATAGCTATGCCGAGTAGAACCAAGCTGATAGCTCTATCATGCTGATGCCCCCATGCAAAATTTTCATTAGTCGCAAGATGAGCGTTAGAAAAAGCAATAAGTACTGGCAAGATAATCCCCCAGAAAATTATTTGAAGTTGTTTCATATAGTTGTTATGCTAATTATACCTTTTGTAGTATCCACTCTCAAATGCTTAATCCCGTTCGCCGTACTTTTGATAAGCTTCTTGTCTTTATAGTTGTAGATCATTGATTTATCAGTCTTTCTATCATAATCAATTCGAGCGATCTCTTGGCCGCGGACCAAGATAGTTTCGTTTAGTTGGTTGATTTTGTTATTCTTACGCGAAAAATTCACAATAAAGACGTTATCACTCAAATCATGAAACACTCCGTTATAGGTAACCGACCCCAGAGACAGTGTTGATATCGGACCAATCTTTATCTTCAAAAATTTGATCACCGAGCTATTTCCGGCTGCGTCTTCAGCGATACAGCTGATGCTCGTGCACGAAACCGGCGCCTCAGACGTGAATGCAAAAGCTTCTTTTGCGGTATCAAATTGGACATTGAACTCCGGAGCAGTTTTGTCAATCTTAATATTGAGAGTTTTCGCGGCCTCTTGATTACCGGCTTGATCTACCGAATAATATTGCACTGAAGTTGTACCTTCGGTGTTAACGGTAATAGGACCACTGTAGAGCTGGGGTGAGCCGCCGTTGATTGCATAAAATGCCTCCTGAACGCCAGAATCATCGTCGCTTGCTGCCAGCGCAATCTGGACATCGCTTCGATACCAATCGTTATCTCCCCGGGTGCCCGTTACGGTGGCCGTCGTCGTTGGGGCGACTGTATCTGTACTGCCGCCAATGATTTGCGTCGCATGCACTGTCTGCCCGTCAACGCTAATGGTCGTATCAGAACTGGTATCCGTAATATTTAACAACACGGGTGCAGACATCGCCACCGGCACGTTTTGATATACAACCTGTCTATCTTCCTGCCCATTATCATTAGAGCCGATCAACAAATCAAACGTGCCGGTGGCCGTGCCTGCACCTTCGATACGATATGTTTGGCCTTCATCGGTCGGTAGAAACATAAACGTGTGACCGTCAATAATGTCGTAATATGAACCAGGAATATTATTCTCAATTCCTTCCCCGTCAATCGGGCCGGCACGATTTCCATTTTCATCGTATGCATGCACCATAACGGGACTGTGCCAGGTCAGAGTCTTTCCTTTGAAATTGCAGAAACTGGAACTAGTGCTGAAGTTTGGACCGGATTCAATGGAACGGCCATCCAGTATATTCACGATCTGAGGCGCTACAAAACTGGGCAAATTAGGATGATCTACGTCCTTTGCATAAAACTTATGAGAGTCAGGGATATTAATATACGTCGAGCTGTTCAAAGGCACTGTTCCGTCACCGGACATATAGCCAATATTTAAGAGCGGATCAGATTCATTCATCGGGCCGATATTGTACATCGCCGGCGTGCTGACTTTGCATCCGGCAATGTTATATGTATCAACGCCAGAAAAATCAGTAAGTTCAAGAAGTTTCCGGAAGAAAAAGTCGTTTACGTTGAACATATTGCCGTTTAAACCCTTCTGAAGTTCAAGATATGCATTTGATTCATTGTAATTCAGGACATGCGTACCAGTTGTGAGATAACCGCCAAATTCATCTTGATAGACTAAGCTCGGCATCAGTTCGTACAAAGAATCCATATTATGAGCTAATTGCTGAATTGGATCTTTTTGAAGCCACGGAATGCCAAATTTATCCCCGTGTAAGAGCATATCTGCAGCTTTTGGCGCACCCAAATGCGGCGTACCGACAAAAATCAATTTATCAATCAGATCTTTCCCTGCCTGCTGAATGTAATCTTTAACCAATAATCCGCCCATACTGTGAGCGATGATATTAACTTTTGAACTCCCCGTCTTCTCCCGAATATCGGCAATTGCCAATTGCAACAAATCATCAGTTTGGTTCAAGTTCATTCGCCAATCATACGGGAAGTAAAATAGATTTTTATTGAGAACATACCCATCGGCTTCTAGGAAGGTTTCAAGATTTTTAAATGTATCTATATCATGGAAAGGTGCTTGCACATCCTTCACCACCCCGCCAATGGAAGCATCCGTCAGCGGCGTACCATTAGCATCCAACTTCAAGGCATCATAAATAAACTGGCTGTTACCGGCCAGCATTTTATTGACATTCGGCCAGACCAATTCGTTGTTCTGATAAAACTCAGTGCCGATAATCCCTGGGATAATAATAACCGGCGTTTTGGGATCATCGGTTCCTTCGAGTTTAAACGCCCATTCGCGATGAGTGTCTTCGGCCCAGGCGTTGGTTTGGGAATCAAAGTACCAATAAGAGGTGTTGGAAATGACATCCGCATCGGCACGCACAGAAGCATACCAGCCAGGTGCAGTGATATCTGATCGACTCCAGACCAGCCACCAGGGGCCGCCATTCGTCAGATCGACGCAGTGATTCAGAGGAAATGCGATATAAGATGAGCCCGAAGCAGGCAAACTTGATCCTGGAATAACAGCTTCGGCAACTTTGGCCGTTGTTTCAGGAAGCGGATCTCCAGAACTATTGGGCCCGTAGATACTTAAAATGACATCATCCGTAGGATTTCCAACTCTGATAACTGGCGCCCGAACCGCGCACACGCCATAGGTAGTACCGGGACCGGGAATACTCGAAAAATACATTTCGGCTATCCTGATCCCTGCATCAGCATCAACTTTCCCCCAGGAAGTTTGATGGGGAGTAAAAATATCCGGGATTTCATAGAGAATTGTCCCGGCTGAACTAAGAGTTGGGAATAAAATAAAGAGAAGACTGACAATCAGACTAAATCGTTTCTTCATGGACAGCGTTTCGGAAAATCAGAATGTCTTTCTTTTATCCTAACACGCTGTCCAAAAAATTTCTCTGTGGATAATTCGGACTAGTAGTAGATTGGGCCGCTGATCGCGCACTGTTTGACGGTGCCGAAGATCGGATCACCGAACGTGGCATTTGTGCACCATACACCGTTCGTGAACGTGCGGTAGTAATAGTAGCCGTTAGCACCGTAACGGACGGTCTGGCTGCCCGAGAAACTGCAGAACTGGTTCTCACCGGCGCAGGTGTACCAATTGCCTTGGTTGTAACCGCCGCTGACGGTGATGTTAATCGCACCGCAGGACTGGTTCGATGAACAGACGACGATTGCCGCAGCGGCCGGGTTCGTGCCCGAAACCGTCAGCGTACTGCCGCTGATCGTTGCCTGGACCGCATTTGAATTGGAATTATACGCTACATAGAAGCTGCCTATGCTGCCGTAGACGGAAACTGAAGTCTGCTGGCCGGCGGCCAAGGAGAGCGACTGCTGGCTGAACGTAATCGGCGTTACCGAGGGCGGATAAGTGGGATAGGGCGTCGGGTATGGAGTGTAGGTGGGATACGGAGTCGGCGAATAGGAAGTAACGGTCACAGAGAGCGTGGCGCAACCCGTGTTGCCATGGGAGCAAATGTTGAGCGTGCCCGACCCGATCGCAAGCGGGATAACCGTGAGTGTATTGCCCGCGATGGCGGCCTGGAAAATGTTACCATATGAGGAAGACATGCTGTACGGCATCTGGCCGCCGGAAATCGTAATATTCACGCTCTGCCCGACCGTCGCACTGACGCTGTTTTGGCTTAAGTAAATGGAACCTGAACCGTAGCCATAACTGGAAGGCCAGGTAACACTTGAGGACTGCTGGTTATTGACGGTAACGTAGACCGAACTGCCAGCAGGAATTCCATAGGCTGAAGAACTGACTGTCGTTGAAAAGTAACCGCCGGCATTTGTAGAACCCAGGTATCGCGACTGGTTGCCATAATAGCCGGACTGCTGGTAGAACAAGTATACGCTTGCGTAGGCATCGCCATATACGGTTATTTGAATGGAATCACCGCTGCCGGTGGCATACAAAGAAACCGTCGGCGTAACCGCCAATGCCGTAAACGAACCGCCGGCCAAACCTGCTATAACGGCAACTGCGACCAGTGCCCGCAGAAAAGAGTGTTTCATAATGCTGTAATATTAGATGTTTATTGCCCTATAAATACCGCTTACCTGGATAAATGTCAAGAGAGAAGCTGTTTCCCTTTCTTTCCGAAACCGCTATACTGGAATCATGAACTGGGTTATCTATGCCATCCTTTCCGCGTTTTTTGCCGCTTTAGTTTCCATTTTTGGCAAGATCGGCATCACCGGCGTGGACAGCAATCTCGCCGTCGCGATCCGGACCGTGATCATTGTTCTCTTTGCCTGGGCAATCGTGTTTCTCCAAGGCAACGCCTCTGAAATTTTAAAAATCTCAAAGCACTCGTATATCTTCATTATTCTATCCGCTATTGCGACCGGTTTGTCCTGGCTCTTCTATTTCAAAGCGCTACAAGCGGGACCGGCTTCCCGAGTCGCGCCGATTGATAAATTGAGTCTGGCGCTGACAGTCGTTCTCGCGTTTCTATTCTTGAATGAAAAACCGACCGTCGGCAACGTGCTCGGCAGCACCTTGGTAACGGCCGGGATTTTGGTGACGGTGTTCGTGAAATAAATAAAGCCGGCGAGCTTCGCTCGCCGGCAGCGCGGGACCGTTAATTTGAAACCCGCTCTCTCCGAACCCGGAACCGTTCCCCCGTCGCAGGACGGTCATAGGCCTCCCAGAATTCGTAGCATGTCTCGCCGCGGCTGCTGCTTACTATGTGCGGCTTGGTCACGCCGAGGGGCTCATCGTCGTTCTGCAGATAGCTCGACGGCCGGATTCGCAAGAACATGATCGAAAGTTCCGGAAAACTCATATCTTCTCCTTTCTGTTGCCTAAGTTTCTCGGAAAACTAATAATATAATACGATAAATAGCATAGATTGTAAAGAGATGCGTTACTCGACGACGACCGCCGTGCCGTAGGCCAGAACTTCGGAAACGCCGCCGGCAATATCCGTCGTATCATAGCGAAAACCGATCACTGCGTTCGCACCCATTTCCGCGGCATGAGTCAGCATCAAATCGAACGCATCCTGGCGCGCTTTTTCGCAGAGCGAAGTCAGGATGGTGATATTGCCGCCAAAGAGCGTTTGTATCCCCGCTCCGATATTCCCGACCAGCGAGCGTGAGCGGACGATAATGCCGCGCGTAATGCCTAAATTCTTCACGATTTTGCGGCCGTCGATTTCGAAAGCCGTAGTAACCAACGTGCGGTCGATGGATGTATTCATATCAATAGGATACCAATTTGGGGACCGTTCGCAAGTTTTATTTTTCGGTTAATTCTAGTATATTCTATGGACGGTATGGATTACAAAGTGTTACTGCTGACCCTGCTGGCCTGCGTGATCTGGCTCATGTACGAAACCATCCTCGCTGCGCGAAGAATTCCGCAAGCCGGGCCTGACCCAGACCTTCGAAACGAAGCCATCGAAGCTCATCAATTGTACAGCCTATGGCTCCTGTTTCTGACGTTTCTTTTTATCGTGTTCGTCGAAGGCAAGCGATTCTTTTTCGGCAGTGTCACGCGAGACTGGCTTTTCTATACCCATCTCCCGTTTGCCGTTTCGTTCTTTGGAAGTCTTATTGCGATCGTGGCGCGTTTCAACGGCCGCCGATTCGTCCATCATCGCCGGCTCGGTTACCTGACGATCGCTCTTTTTATCCCGACCGTACTTACAGGAATCCCGATGATCATCCGGATGGCTGATTGATCAAAAAGCAGTCGCCGCGCGAAGCGCGGCGACTTTTCTTTCTCCATCTATTTCGTTACCCTTCAATCACCACTTTCGAAATGCTGTAAATATTTTTGACGCTGTAGTAGGAAGAAAATTTAATATCTTTCCCGTTCGCCACATACGGATCGCGCATCACATAGTTGCCGTTGCTGCCGCTGACCAAGACCACAAAGTGCGTCCCGCCATAGGCATTCAAACCGATAACCACAGGGTTGCCGGTCGCCAAAGTCGCATCGATTGCTGCGGTTTTGCGCGTCGCCGTAACGCCGGCGGCGGTGATAGTGTAGAGCAGATACGCCGGGTAATATGATGCGAAGTTCGCCGGATTGGCGTTAATCGTCGCCGGCGTTACGCTGCGGTAGCCGTAGTGGGTCATGACCATCGCCATTGCCGTTACGAGGCATCCGTCGCTGGCCAGCGTGTACTTGGTGCCGTTGAGCGGGCGGCCGCCCCATGCCGCATCGCGCTGATTGTAGTAGCAGCCCCAGTCGTCGCAGACGGTCTGATTCGTCAGCAAATTGGCGCCGCCCGCGTTTTGGGTGAATTTCGAATAGCTCTCCAATTCGGCCTGGGCCTGGGCCAAGAGTTTCTGATAATTCGATTCTTGAGCTTTCGTCTGCGTCAGCAGATCATTTTTTGATTTCACGGTTACATTCAACGACTGCTGCTGAGAGGCAAGAGATTTCTTCTGGGCCGCTAAAGCATCTTCTTTTTCCTGGGCTGCCGCTTGGGTATCGGATAAATTTTTCTCTTGCATCTGAAGTTCGTGGGTCTTGTCTCGAATTGCCGTCTGGGCCTGCAGCGTTGCATCCATATCGCGCCAGAAATCAGATAAATTATCCGAGGCCAAAACCTGAACGATCAGCGGCTGATTATCGGCTTGCTGGATATTCTGCAGCGCTTTGGCAATGGCGCCTTTGTCCATCTCAATCTCCTGGCGCGTATCGTCAATCTGGCCGCCAAGCTGCTGGAGCTGGAGCTGGGTCGAATTGATTTGGCGCTGGGTCACGCTGATCTGCGTCTCAACTTGGCTTTTTTGAAGGTCTAAACTCTTGATCGCGGCCTGAAGCGTTTTTTTATCGGCACCCAACTGATTCAACTGGGCTTGATATTCGGCGATTTTACGATTCAATTCTGCAATCTGCTGATTGTCAGCGTCAATCTGGGCCTGGAGGTCGTTAGAAGCCGCGAAAGCTATGGGCGAAACAGAAAATTCCCCGCCGGAGAGAGCGGAAATAACCATGAAAACAAAAAATGCCGTCAATATTCGCCGGTTCTTCATATATGCTTCAACGTATGACTATTCTTATTATAACACGAGTTACTTCCCGGCTGGAATTTTGTTCACATGCCGCTCTAAATCGTCTAATTTAGTCGTCGCAGCAGCCAAGGTGCGACGCACATCCTCAATCTCCGACAACTCGGTAGCTTCCATGCGGCCTTCGGCCGCATTCTGCCGCCGTTCCGCCCGCAAACTTGAGATAATAACCTCATTGCCGATCAAACTGGACACGAACGCGTTGGTCAAAAGTAGGATAAATGCTCCCAGCGCCAGCGAAAGCGGGCCGTCCCACCAGAGCAAGGCCGCTCCGTCAATGCTGCCGTGGCTGCCGGAACCGATGCCAATCCTAAATGCGATGAAATCAGCCGTCAGCCACACGCCGCGCCAGAACAGCACGACGCCGATGCCGCCCAGAAGCGCGTACCAAACCGGCCGGTGGCTTAACCACGTCCCCGTTTTGAACGCCATCTTTTTCCATCCTTTCAGCGTTTGAGTCATATATTTCAGTGTATCAAACTGAAATTCTTTCGCAAACAAAAAAGACCATTCTCGGTCAGCGAACCCCGGTAATGGGCAGAATCAGTCACTCCCAGTTAAGTAACGCGAACATCTCTGCGGGAGTGAGTTTTTCACACGCTTTTTGACGAATTTCATCCAGTCGGGATCGGGGGACGCAAGCCATTGCGCGATAAGCACCTTGGCTTGACGAGTCGCCTCGTCAGGATCATACTGTTGCCTAGTATCTTCTTCGGGCTCAGAACGCGGGCCTTCGCCCGTGTCCTGAGCCCGCGGTGGAACCTCTTTCATGGCGTGCCTCGCCGTCGAGAGCGGTCTGCCCGAGATTCACGGTCTCGTGCAGAACTCTGCCGCGGTATGCCGGCGGCCAGGACCCATTTCCTGGCCGACCGGCAACACCCCTTCCCACACGAGCCATCACGGGCTCGTTTGTCGTTTCAGGGCACGCGAATGCACCCGCAAACGACGACGCCGAATGACCGAGCAGAAATGTGCCGAATGGGTCACACGCTGGTCGGGCGTGGACGCGTGGCTAATGACCCACGGAGCGGGACTCTTGGTGTCTGCGCCAAACGACCGTCGGTCGTGTAGCGATCCGGGCAGTAACGGCAGCCTAAGGTCGCCGTGCGGGATGTGCCGGCTCGATCCCGCTCAATGAACCTGCACCATTAAATACCACAAGAATGCTTAGGCTGTCAAAATTTTCCTCGCAGGCCAAAGGACTTGATACGCACACCGGAAACTAATTCACTTCGACCAACCTGCTGCCAACGATCTTGAGATATTTTGAAACGCCGACCGAAGGAGTTGCGCTCATCGGCTCGCCAGGTTTCCGGTCTGCATAGTTAACGACTATTTCCCCGTCTTGAAAATTCGTTGATTGAGGCGCGATGCGATCACCCAGCAGAATGGCATTGGTGCCGTTGCATGCGCTGCCGCCGCCCAGCGCAGCGGCAGCGTAGAAGAAAGTCCCGCTGCCGCCCGAATCTTGCGTCAATAAAAAAGCGACATCTGATTTTCCGTCATTGTTGAAATCTCCCGAAGCTTCGTTGCCGAAATACCGCGTAATCGTTTTTGACGCATACCCGGGACTTGTTTCTTCTGCATAGCCGTCTGCCAATGCAACATCTTTTCCCTCAATCATATACGTGCAATTCCGAGGATCCAGAGCAAACACTGGTGTTTTCGTCGGCTGGCCGGCCTCCTTGCGAGACTGATAAATCCAATAGCTAACCCCGAGAACGATAACCGCCAAAATGATCGCTAAAATTTTCTTAATCATACAGTAGGAGAAAATTCAATGATCCACTCAATGCCGTATTTATCCCGAAACATACCCGCGTACGAGCCCCATGGACTGTCCCCTATAGCTCCTTCCACTTCCCCGCCAGCCGAAAGGCCAGAGAATAATCTATTCGCTTCTTCTTTGCTTTCGGTGTTTACCAAAATTTTACTTCGGTTTTCACGCTCATTTACCCGCCCCAAAACCTCCGGCACATCATTGGCTGTCAACACAGCGCCGTTGCCGATCGGCAAGGCAATATACATTATTTTATTTTGCTCTTTTTCCGCCACGGGAAATTCAGCGCTCGCGATATCTTTGAAACGCACTACCTTCGCAAACTCTCCGCCAAAAACAGATTTATAAAACGTAAATGCTTCTTCAGCATTGCCGTTAAAGTTAATCCAAGGATTTAATGTAGCCATACTGTTACTAATAGCAAATTAAAGTAACCCGAATGAAGCGATTTTCTAATTGGCTCGCCAAGCAGGACAGCTTTAAAACCATATATCAAAGCATTTAAGAGCTATGATTGGGCGAAGGCTTTTCCTGCTCCTGAATTAGCTATTTCTCAAATGAAACAACTTCTCTCCGTATTCATTATATCCTTTTATGAAGAAAAAGCACTACGGGGCTTATTTATTGTCTAACGAGATATTCTTCGAAAGACCCTGAATCCCAGAGATAACCCAATATCGTTCTCCTGCCTTTCGAGTGAGAATAATTTTTATGTCATCTGGCAATTCTATGTAGACTGTTTTACCGTCTTTTTTAATTTTGATGTTTTTATTTTGAATTTCTGATTTTAGGTTAATCGTTTTATTTTCCGCATTTTGCTCCGTGGTTTTTTGGTCCGTAGAAAACCATCCCTTAATACCATCTTCCATCTGCTTCTTGATAGTTGGTTTCATATTTTCTACCAACTGGAGTCCAAGCAAGGTCCCAAATGCTTCAAACCCATCTTTGGGCTGAGTGAGTGCTTCGCTTGTAATTTTGTCTTTGAACTCGGTCCAGAAACTTTCAAAGACAGCATCGGTATCTACATACTTCAGACCCAGTTCGGGGTTATGGGTATCCATTGCTTTTTTTAGTTGCCCAAGGCTATATTCTGGCGTTCCAGTCCACCAATAATATCCTCCAAGACCTACTGCTATTAAAAGAATAACTGCTCCGATACCAATGAGAACAAATTTATTTTTCAAAAGTTTTATCATTTTATTAAAAATTTAATCTAATAATTTTTTCTTCTGATTATCAAAATCAGATTGCGAAATTACGCCATCTTTAAGAAGGTCATTTAGCTTTTTTAGTTCATCGGCAACACTTGATTGAGCGTGGTGCCCTGACGATTTTGTTCGTTTTTTATTTTCAATAAAGTCTTTAATAAACAGAGCATCTTCTAAACTCTTCTTTTTAATCATTATAGAATTCTCGTCAGTTGTGGCACTAAATAAACCACCCCTACTTTCATTGCCCCCAAGAACACCGAATTGAATAAAACCATTGGTTACAAAAGTTGGTGTTTTCAATTGGATACTTGTAATCGAATCAAAATATATATTCTTATCGCCCTTTAGGCCTTGCGTCATAAGACTTCGTAATCCTTTTCTGCGAATCACTACTTTATCTTCAAACAAATCCACCTGTCCATTGATACCACTTAACTGACGAACGGGATTATCCATATTTAATTTCCTCGGTTGGCAGAAAGGCCTTTTGTAAAAACACAAAGCCCGCCGCTAGCCGAGGGCTTTCGCCCTCCATGCACCTTTCGGCACATGACCACGTAGATGGAGCCTGAACGACGGGTTCAGTATCTACGTGGGTTTGATGCCATGCCCAGCGGGTTATCCCGATGAGTTTAGGCTGAATTGTTGCTCAAAGTATAACAAACAGGCATTGAAATCGCAACGGATGAAGTGTAAATTAAAGTAAAGTATGAGTACTCCTACCACGCTCACACCAGAACAAGAATTCGACCGCGCAGTTCGCTGGACTGCGGGCGAACTCAAAAAAGAAAGCCTCGCAACCTTCGAGGGCAAGAGGGTTTACTTTGAGTATCAGTCTGCTAGTGGGACACCACAGCGCGAAGATCAGCGACGGGCACTCAAATTTCTAGAAAACCACCAGGCGATCACAATTAAAGACGAGAAATACCCGTTCCCCTATATTTACGGCATAGCTCAAATGGCAGGTGTTAAACCTCTGGGTTATTATTTGGAGATAAATCAGGAAAAACTTGCCCAGATCATTAATGACCCAAACCCCTTTAAGCCCCTAGTCCATTTTGAGAGTTTTGATGCTGCGCGTGGATTACTCAGGAAATATATGACACGAAGTTTAAGAAAGAGAAGGAGCTCCAGACCGATCTGCTCATTCAGAAAGAGGATCATACGAACGCTGATACCCAATACCACACGACCGCTAAGACCGTGTTAAATCTAGCCAAACGCGCCCTTGAGATATTCGAAGGTTCGGAAACCCAAGAGAAGCGGCAATTCTTAGGCTACTTACTTCAGAACTGCCAGCTGCGCGACAAAAACCTAGAGTTTACGCTACGAAACCCATTTAACTTGATAGCTGAATACTCAAGCTATCCTACAGTGCTCCGCGGCCAGGACTCGAACCTGGAACCATCTCCTTAACAGGGAGCCGCTCTACCATTGAGCTACCGCGGAATATTCAATTGTCTAGGTATTGTACCATTTCATTGGAGAATTTCAAATACCGTTCTTTACTTTTCTCGTCTTTAAAGGTACAATGTAGCCAGTTATTTCTCATCGGTTAGTTTTGGTTTTGACGCCTCGAGAAGCACGCCGAGTGGCATGCACGAGGAGCTTCCCACCCGCGACAGCAATACCCCAACATCAGGAAGCTCGAAAGCGTCGGGTGATGTTGGATGATCCCGCACAGGCAAGTATCGTCGAGCTTTGTATTGACGCGTCGCGCGCCGACAGCTGTCCAAGCTCCGAACTTGTCTAAATCAATCCCCGCGCACCCTGTCGTCCTCCGGCCTGGCAAACCGGACAGCGGCAGGGTGGTTTTTGTTTAGAAAATAAAAAAACCAGGGCGGCTTGGCCGCCCTGGTGGGCTTGCTGGTGGACATCGGCCAGCGGGATTCCCTATCTGCTGGTGATCTGGAGCGGCGCATCGTCCGCGACGTACGCGGAGAACTCGACGCCTTCCTTGATTTCGATGTCTTTCCCCTTCACGAAGAACCCGGCTGGCGCGAACAGGTAGGTTGCGACGCCGGCGTTGAGCTTGTTGCCCTCGCCTTCGCGCGTCTTCGTGCCGCGCAGCTTGATGGTCTCGCCGTTGACGGCTTTCACCGAATCGACGGTGAAATTCAGCTTGCCAGCGCGCCCGAAGCTTCGCTTGTGCTGGGCTTCGATAACCGTGCCGCGGGCGGCGGCGCCCTTCTTGAAGATCAGGACGCCGTTCACTCGAACGTCTTCGGCGACCTCCATCCGGACGCGATCATCGATCTGGGCGGTCGCCGACGAAAGCGGCTCGGCGATCCGAAGCCGGATTTCGGTGCCGTCGGGAATGACGACATGGCGGGACTGGGCAGCGGCGGGCAGAGCGACGGAAAGGGCAAGCGCAAACAGGGTCGCGAACTTCATGGCATCACCTCGGAAATGGAAAACGGGGAAATCGAAAAGAACTGTAGTGTACCTACAGTATATCATATATTTAATTAAAAGTCAATACCCTTACTCGTAGCCCTTGAGCTTGCTCAACTTATGATGCTGGCGGATTTTGTCGAGCGCTTTGGCCTCGATTTGGCGTATGCGCTCGCGCGTAACCGAGAAGACTTTGCCTACTTCTTCCAGGGTATGCGTCACCCCGTCGGTAAGGCCAAAGCGCATGTCGAGGATTTTCTGTTCGCGCGACGTCAGATCGCCGATAATTTCGTTGATATAGCTTTTGAGGATCTTGCGGGCGGCGGACGTGGACGGAGAGATGTTTTCTTCGTCCGCGATGAAATTTTCGAGAGAACTGTCGCTGTCATCCCCATCCTCGCCGACCGGCGCTTCCAAGGATACCGTCTCCTGGGAAATCTTCATGATGTGGCGGATTTTGTCGACTTCTACCCCCATTTCGCTGGCCACTTCCTCGGGCATCGGTTCGCGGCCGAGATCCTGAACCAGCCGGCGCACTACCTGCTGGTATTTGTTAATCGTTTCAACCATATGAACCGGAATGCGGATGGTACGGCCCTGATCAGCCAAGGCGCGGGTGATGGCCTGGCGGATCCACCACGTTGCGTACGTTGAAAATTTAAAACCACGCTTGTAGTCGAACTTCTCGACGGCTTTGAACAAACCGATGTTTCCTTCCTGAATCAAATCAAGCAGCGTCAGATTGGCTGATCGACCGACATATTTTTTGGCGATGGAGACAACGAGGCGCAGGTTCGAGACGACCAATTTCTGTTTGGCCGCTTCGTCCCCGTGCTCCATGCGCTTGGCCAGGTCAACCTCTTCCTCGCTGTTCAAGAGCGGATGCTGGCCGATTTCTTTCAAATACATCTGGACGGAATCGGATGTGGCGTCGCCGAATTCTTCCTGGATTTTTTTCTTTTCGTCGTATTCTTTGACTTTTTCTTCTTCAAAGACGCGACCGGACTCGATGATATTTATATTGGCCGATTCCAGGCGCTCGTACAATGCTTCTAGGCCTGTGATGTCTTTTTCGATCTGCGGAAACGCGTTCAAAACTTCCACCTGGGTAATGAAACCGCGGTGGCGGGCTTTTTCGATGAGGGCCTGGATCGCGCTCTCGCTGACGATTTGCTTTTTATTCGGCCGGGCTGTCGCCGGGCGTTTCTTGGCTGGCGCTTTCTTGGCCGGCTTCTTGGGCCGCAGCTTGGGTTTGGCCGGACGAGCTTGTTTCTTGGCCGATTTTTTGGAAACTTTCTTTTTGGTTGCCATGCGATGTGAAATTGATATGAGTAAGGGTTAATTGATGAGCGAGGCTATTGAACTCCTGGGCCAGCTCGCGAATGCGGGCCGAATCGGCGGATTGTTCGGCTTGCCGGATGTCGAACTGAAGCGTGGTCAGGCGAGCATTGATCGCCCGGCGGCGGAGCACATTCAGCAATGTATGAAACTCGGCGTAAAGATCCTGATCGCGGAAATCATGCCAGAGCTCCTGCGAACGAAGATACGCAAACTCAAGGTGTAACGCGTCTTCTTCCTCGAATTGAGCGACGAAATCCTTGAATGAGAACGGTTCGGGCGCTTGGGCAAGGCGGCGCAGGATGTCGGCCGTTCGGACATTCAAAATTTCATATGGTAATTCGGCGAGTTCAGCTCGAAAGACTGAAGGCCGGGTGATCGCGACCGACAGAAGAGCTTCGTTGGCGAGGTCCGGCGGAGCAACTTTAGGCGCGGGCGCGACTGCAGAAACCGCTGAAACCGGACTTGGCGCGTCGGCGGCTGAAGCATACGCGTCCAGATCGTCTTTGAAAGCCAGAACGTCTGCCGTGATGGCCGGTGCGGGCGCCTGCAGGAGCATTGCCAGCTGGCTGATCCAGTGGGCGCGTTCTACGCTGGAAGGTAAGCGCTTTACAAAGGGCGCAACCGCGGCCAATACCTGCTTTTTGCTTTCAGCTGAGGCAGGATTGTATGACGCGCGGGCCAGGTCGAAATAATAGTCTATCACGGGCTTAGCCGCACCGACCACGTCGGTCCATACTGATCCGTATTTTTTGACGAAATCCGCGGGATCCTTACATTCAGGGTCGCGCAGCTCGATAACGGAAATATTAAATTGTTGGGCCAAAGCCAGCCCGATGCCGCGGCGCGTAGCCATGGCACCGGCCTGGTCGGTATCGAAACAAAATCCCAGATGTTTGGTATACCGCTGCAAAAGCCGAAGATGATGAGGAGTTAAAGCGGTGCCGGATGAGGCGACCACATTGCGTGCGCCCGCCTGGTATGACATGAGGGCGTCCATATTACCCTCGACCAGGATGCATGCATCCGCTTTTCTGATATCTAGTTTGGCCTTGGATAGGCCATATAAAACACGGCTTTTGTCATAGATCAGCGTACCTGGGGTATTCACGTATTTTGCCATAACCGGTCCGTCTTGGTCAAGGGGTTTATCCCCAGCCCCCTCTTGACCAGACGGCGAGGACTCAAATATCCGTCCGGTAAAACCCACCGTTTGGCCCGAAATATCGAAAATAGGGAACATGATCCGCGAGCGAAAGCGATCATAGATTCCCCGGCCGCGGCCTTTGGACTCGTCACGGCGGATCGCCAAGCCCGCGTCTACAACTTCTTGTTCGGTATAGCCGCAGCTCACGATATATTTGGAGATCGCTTCCCAGTCCTGAGGCGCAAAACCCAGGCGGAATTCGGCGATGGTCTCGTCAGTCAAACCGCGGTCATGCAGATAGGCCAAAGCTTTTTTGCCGGCGGTGGACTGGAATTGCTTTTGAAAAAATTTTGTCGCCAATTCAGAAATTTCGTAGAGTTTGGTCTTAGCGTCCGCCGCGCCTTCGGGCACGAAGGCGCGGCGGTTCTCCAGCTGGATGCCGGCTTTATTTGCAAGAATACGCAATGCCTCCGGAAATTCGACGCCTTCAATCTCTTTAACGAACTCGAATATGTCGCCGCCTTTCGCGCAGCCGAAACAATGCCAAATCTGGCGATCGGGCGAAACGAAAAACGACGGCGTTTTCTCATTATGGAACGGACAGCGGCCTTTGTAGTTGATGCCTGCTTTCTGAATCTTCATATAGCCGCCGATCACATCTACAATATCGAGGCGGTCTTTAATTTTGGAAACGGGAGAATCGCTGATCATGGTATTGCCAGTGTAGAGAATATTTCCGGAAAAGAAAAGCGCCCCCTCTCCGACAACGAAGTCGTCGGAGAGGGGGCGGAGAGCCGGTCGGAAAAGTTTACCGATCGGCCTGAACTGTCAGCGCTGCCAAGCCGGGCAGCGAAGCCGAGAGGCGGCGCCGGGAATCAGTAAGGATCCGCCTCACCTGTTCCGGCAACTCGTCTCGTGAGATCCAGCGCGCCGACGGCCCGCTAACAACTTGGACGGCATCGCCTTCCAAGTTGTACGCAGTGTTTCCGACCACCACGCTTTCCCGCAGCTGATCGATAATCAGATAGTAGGAGGCGTCGCGGCCGAAGCGCACCGAGCATGCGTTCTCGATGCACGTCGCTTCTGGTTCGGGCGGCTTGACCGCGGCGATCGCAACGATCGCCGCGGTAATGAGAACGATCGCCGCAACCAGAATCTTGCTTCTCATCGTGTCCAACATGGCATCCATCCTTAGAATTGTGGGAATCGGCCCAAAGCCAATTCCAGAGTACTGCCTACATTATACCAAATATATTACAAAAAGTCAAATCAGCCCCGCAAACAGAAAACAAGCTATGAGACGGATAATTGAGCGGTGCAGAAAGCGCAACGCTTTGCTGCCTTCGGAATACTGCTTAAGCACTCGGGGCACTCTTTGGTCTGGCTCACCGGCTGAGGCTCGTCCTGCTTATTAAATCGGGCCAGGAATTTATTGATAGGCGTAATGACGGCAAAATACAGCGTCGCTGCAATGATTAAGAAAGAAAGAATGGCATTAAAAAAATCGCCATACAGAAATGTGCTGCCGTTGACCGTTGCTTTCCAATTTGAAAAATCAGGAAGCTTGCCAGCAACGCCGATGAGCGGCGTGATGACGCCAGTAACGAGCGAATTGACGACCTGGTTGAACGACGCGCCGATAATGACGCCGACGGCAAGATCAATGACATTGCCGCGGAGAATGAATTTGCGAAATTCTTTGAACATGAAATTAGTATCGCACATGAAGCGTATTTTGCAAGAACTAAAAACGGACTCCGAAAGGAGTCCGTGTCCTGGGCGCGCGTTGCGCGCCCAGGACCGTGTAAAGAGCTACGGTACAAGGATCGGCTGCTTCGACCCCGGAAGGATATCCGGGTGATTGTAGTCGCCGTTCGTGAAGCGGATTACGAAGTACTTGGCGCCGTTGGACGGCAGATGCGCCGGATTGTCCGAAGACCATTCGAGCTTGCCGTTCTTGGGCCCGTCCTCGCACTTCGCTTTGAGCGGATTGGCGATCTTCACCCACTTCAGGCCGTCGCTGCCTTCCCAGTAAATTCCGACGAATTGTCCGGAAACGTTCTGGTAAGTGTAGTTCACGACGACATCCACGGTCTTCTTCTTGAACGTCGCCGTACCGTACCCGCCGTGATCGCCGTGTTCGACCACTGACCCGTTCCAATCGAATTGGAACGGGTGAAGGTCGCTGCACGACGGCGGCGGGGGCAGCTTGGGCACCGTCACCGTGAACGTCTGCATGCAGGCCGGCGTGATCTGGCTGTCCGAGACAGTGACAGTGTAGACCTTGTCGGTTACCGTATCCCGCGGATATGCGTGGGATTGCTGCACTCCCGACGTCACGGCCCCCGTCGCTCCATCGCCCCAGTTGACCGTCGTCGGTCCGGAACCGACGAACGTCGCCGTAAACATGGCAGTCACGTTCGCCGGCATGCTGCCGTTAACCGACGTAACGCCGATGTTCGACAGGTTGAGCCCGATCGTCGAGCAGGTTGGCGGCGGCGGAGTACACGCATCAGTTGCTCCAAACCAATAGTTCACGAGCAGGAACGGCTTGGGTGCCGTGTACGGATGAATGTTCTTCCCATGGTCTCCGATGTCAGCCATCGTGATACCAAAGAAGACATCCAGCTGCCACGGCTTGGCGCAATCGCTCGGGCCGTGAACGGTTACCGATTTCGTTTGGCCGGGGCCGATCTGCACGTGTCCCGCTTCCAGAAAGACCTGATCCTTGAACCCTTCTACGCCGGGAACCGGCATGTAGAAGACGCCGACGACGTAGTCGTTGGTGCAGGTCTTCGAGGGGTTGTTGATCGTGACCGTCAATGCACGGCCATGATCACTCGCCGTGTAGTTGGCGGCGGCCCATACGAAATCGCAGTTCGTCGTTGCCTGCGGCGTTGGGGGTGCAGGCGGAGGTGGCGGCGGAGGCTGCGGCGTGGGCGGTTGAGGTTCCGGCGTCGGCGGATCCGGAGTTGGATCCGGATTGGGTGCCGGCGACGGGTCAGGCGCGGGAGGATTCGGATTCGGCGTGGGAGGCGCAGGATCCGGCGACGGTGTCGGCGGCTTCGGGTCCGGCGTTGGCACCGGTGTGGGAGGTGGCGTCGAAGTTGTCGGTGAATCATCCACCGGCGAAGGGCCCGTGGGATTCCGTGACTTCTCGACGCTGCATCCGACCGCAAGCAAGCCGATGATCGCTGCCGTGATAAACTTCCTCATTCTTCAGTGCTCCTTGTGAAAGCCAGCGTCCCCTGCATGGCTGTTGTAACGAACTGGAGGCGTATTGATTAGGGACCGCCTATCTTGTCAAACCGATACCTATATATTACACAATTTATCTAATTTTGTCAATACTCCGCTACTCCTCGATTAAGAAGCGTTTCTCGCGAGATGTCGCGCCGCTCACCAGAAAAATTCGAGAAATAGAAATATGATAATAATCAGCAATTAATTGAGCAACACGATCATTGGCTTTCCCTTTTTCCGGCGGCGCTTGAACGCGAATTCGCAAAGTTAGCGGCGCAATTTCTTTCACCGCTTCGGTCCGTGCTCCCGCACTCACCTTCACGGTCACAATTTTCCCCTGCAAAGTGTTCATGAGATAAAATGCCCCAGGTCCAGGATTTCCAATTTTAGCGGAGGGGGAGAGATTCGAACTCTCGATACCCTTTCGAGTATGCCGCCTTTCCAAGGCGGTGCACTAGACCACTATGCGACCCCTCCACGGGTGGTACTGAATAGCCCTATTCTAACGATTTTACGGAATTTTTCAATGAACGATGAGGTTCAGTGGCAATGATGATTTTGGCCATCATTTCGATGCAATGGATGGGAAATTTCCCTTTTGACGTTTCAGCCGAGAGCATGACCGCCGAAGCGCCGTCCAAGACGGCGTTAGCGACATCGGAGACTTCGGCGCGCGTGGGTACCGAATCATGCCGCATCGATTCGAACATTTGAGTCGCAACGATGGCTGGCTTGCCCGCCGCCATGGCGGCGGCGACAAGTTCTTTTTGGCGGATCGGAAGCTCCCAGAGCGGCGTTTCAACGCCGAGATCTCCTCGCGCAACCATGATCGCGTCCGAAGCCTCGATGATACCGGCAATGTTTTCCAGGGCTTCCGGACGCTCGATTTTGGCGACGATCTTGATCGGACGATCGCCGATAAGGCGGCGGATTTCAAGAATATCGTCTTTGGTTCGGACAAACGATGCGGCGATATAATCGACGCCCAAGCTCATGCAAAATTCCAAATCGTTGCGGTCTTTATCTTCCAAAATACTGGCTCGCAGTCGCAGGCCCGGCGCGTTGACGCCTTTTTGCGAAGAGAGATGCCCGCCGGCGGGAATACGGACGGAGAACAGCGGACCGTCGACGGCGATGATTTCACCTGACACTTTGCCGTCATCGATATAGATAACGTTGCCGACGGCGGAGCCGGCGGCAAAGATCGGGGACGGAAACGGAATTTTCCCATCCGCAAAGGCGGACGCTGACGTGTCGAGAACGACGGTATCGCCCGCAGCCACAAAAATCCCCTCCTCCGGCAGCGTGCCGAGGCGCATCTTGGGTCCCTGCAAATCCCCCATAATCTTCACATCGCGGTTTTTCTCTTTCGCGAGCCTGCGAATGGTGCGGAATCGCTCGCCGTGGGCGGCATGGACGTCATGCGAAAAATTCAAGCGGGCCACTCCAAGGCCGGCATCGATCATCTGACCTAAAACGTCCGGCGTCTCCGACGCCGGACCGATAGTCGCTACGATTTTAGTTTCCCGTTGGGTCATTTAATATTTCTGACGAGCGCGTTGAAGGCTTCTCCGCGGTCATATTCGTTTTTGAACTTCTCGAAGCTTTTGGCTCCAGGAGAAAATATTATCACAGATTTCGAATACGCGCCAGCTTTGGCAAGCGCCACATTAAGACACTCAACCAATGTCGGATACACCGGCGCGGGATCGGCCCACGATCCGAGCGCCCTGCGCATCTTGTCGGTCGCGCTGCCTTCCAAAAAAATTATATTTCCCGGCCGAATGTATTCGCGCATCATACGAGCCCACTCGGAATATTCCAGGTCTCGATCCGTCCCGCCGGCAATGAATATCGCAGACTCGCTTCCGAAACGCTTCATTGCCTGGATCGCGCCCTCAGGCGAGGTTGCCGTCGTATCGTTGATAACCATGAGCCGATCATCTGTGAATATAACTTCCTGCCGGAACGGAACCTTTGGCAGTGAATGTATTTTATCCTGGATATTCGGCCACGAAACTCTGAGACAATGCGCAGCGAGCGCGGCGGCGCAGAGGTTGGCAATATTGTGCTCGCCGAGCGCGAGCGCGGTATCATCGAGTTCCAGAACTTGTGCCACTTCGCCACCCTCGGCAAAATATACGGCGTTCCGATCATGCCAGACACCATTGCGGCCGTTGGTCAGCGGCCGCAATGAAAAATACCAGATCTGCGCCGTCGGACGCAGGCCGGCAAAAAATTCCGACCAGGAGTTATCGGCATTCAAAATCAAATGCTGATCGGGTGTTTGGTTGCAAAAAATATTAGCTTTTACCGCCGCATAGCCCTCCATACTGCCATGGCGATTCAAATGATCCGGGGAAAGATTAGTAATAACGGCGACTTGCGGCCAGATAGGTATCCGATCCATAAGCTCAAGATGGAACGAGGGCAATTCGACGACGGCCGCGTCCAGCGACGCGGCGCGGTCAAGAACGCTCAAAAATGGGTGGGCGGAAGAATTCCCGGCGATTGAGGATGCATATTGTGAGCTCACAAAATATTCCGTCCAGGCGGTCGTGGTAGTTTTGCCACGCGTTCCGGTTACCGCCACGATCGGTTTTGCAAACTCTTCAAAAAAGATTGCCGCTTCGTTAAAGACTGTCTTGCCTTGCGTAAAAGCGCGCTGAATATATTCGCTCGTGATCGGAACATCCGGATTTACCACAATAATATCGCAGGCCTCGATGTCTTCAAACGAATGGCCGCCTAATTTCCAGGCAACTTCGCCTTCAACGCGTGCGATGGAATCAGCCAACTGCTCTCGAGTTTTAAGATCAGTAACGGTTACCTGCGCGCCGCGGCGAACAAGCCAGTTGGCGGCGGCTACGCCGCCGCCAAGAATTCCCAAACCGAACAGCAACACTTTTTTGTCTTTAAAAATCATCGGATATCCATGCCCCGAAGAATGCGAATGCGATCGCCGATCGGCGGATGGGTCATGAACAATCGGGCGAACCATGATTCTTTTTGCTTCCCTTTGAAGGGATTGGAAATGAATAAGTGCGCGGTGGCATTGGAAGCCATGTCCATCGGTTCCTCGTCGCCAGCGATCTTTTCCAAAGCGCTGGCAAGGCCTTCGGGATAGCGGGTCAGGAGCGCGCCGGACGCGTCCGCCAAATATTCGCGTTTGCGGGAGATGGCCAAGCGTACCAATGTCGCCGCCAGCGGCGCTAAAACGGCGGCCACCAACGCAATCGCAAGCAAAACCGCGCCTCCGGCGCGCTCATCATTGTCGCGGCGGCGATTATTCCAAAAACTCATCCGTAAAAACCAGTCGGCAAGAATTGAAACGAGTCCTGCCAGCACGACCGCGACCGACGAGATCAAAATATCATCGTTGCCGATATGCGACAGCTCATGGGCCAAAACGCCTTCCAGCTCGGTTCGATTCAGCCGGGTCAACGCTCCCCGCGTTACGGCGATGGCTGCGTGGTTGGCATTGCGGCCAGTGGCGAACGCATTGATCTGATCATCGGGAATGATATATACCCGCGGCATCGGCAGGCCGGCCGTGATCGAAAGATTCTCGACGATTCGGTAGAGCTCCTCATGCCCTTCTCGCGGGACCGGCTGGGCGTGAGCAACCGCGAGCGCAATTGCATCCGAGCGCCAATAAGCGGTGAAATTCATGATGACGCTCAACGCCACCGCGGCGTACAAAATTCCGGGCGAATTCTGGACGTAACTGAAAATAAATCCAAGCGCAATCACCAAGAGAAAAAACATGGTCATCAAGAACCATGTTTTTCGGACATTGCTATCATGCTGCGTGTAGAGCGTAGTCATGACGCAAAAATAAATTGCTAGAATTTAACCTGGATCGGCTCGCGCTGAGCCGTATCCATCTGGAAGAATTCTTCCCGCTTGAACGAGAACATGCCGCCGATGACGTTCGTCGGGAACGTTTCAAGCTTAGTATTGTAGTCCAGAACATTGGTATTATAGAAGCGCCGCGCGGCTTGGATCTTGTTTTCGGTATCGGCTAATTCATCCTGGAGCTTGGCAAAATTTTCGTTAGCTTTGAGGGTCGGATACGACTCGGAAAGCGCGAATAAGCTCTTGAGAGCGCCGGAAAGATTATTCTCGGCCTCGCCCTTGGCTTCACGCGTGCCGGCGCCCATGGCGGCGGCACGAGCCTGAATGACGCGCTCCAGCATGTCTTTTTCATGAGCGGCATAACCCTTCACGGTCTCGACCAAATTGGGAATGAGATCGTAGCGGCGCTTTAATTGGACATCGATGTCTGACCAGGCCTCGCGGACGCGGTTGCGGCCCCGGACCAGGCCATTAAATGCGCCAATCACCCACAAAACGAGCACTGCGACGACGATAAGAATAATAGTAGTGGTAGTCATGTTTGGACTATACCACTTCGGAAGAATTTTTCAAGATGCAATGGCAACGAAAAACGGCGACCGTTAGGTCGCCGTGTGACCGAGCATGCTTTGAAGCATCGCCAGATTAGGCAAATTCGGGCCGGAAAACGCGTGATGCTCGAGATCCCGCACATCTTCGTGGGGATTGAGCCTCGTCATGCTCCAGCGGCGCGGATCGCGGCGGACATCAAGCACGACAATCCGATGATCGCGGGAAAGAATGATCCGGTACCCGTCGCAAAACGAAAAATTGTCGTAGCTAATATTTACTCCTGGAATTTTTTCCTGGATAGCGGCGCCAAAATTGAGAATCGTGGCCGTGAAGCCGTAGCGTTCTTCCGTTCGAAATTCCATACAAGAACCGAAGAAAGTATATCGCCGCCGAAGAAAAAAGAAAAGGGCCGGCGAAGCCGGCCCTTTTGACGTTCAGAGTTCAAATCTTTAGTAATCCATGCCGCCCATCGGAGGCATGCCCCCGCCGTTGGCCGGCGCCTTGTCCTCGGGCACGTCGGTAACGACGGCTTCGGTCGTCAGAATCATCGAAGCCACTGAAACGGCGTTGGTCAGCGATGTTTTGACGACTTTGAGCGGATCGATGATGCCCGTTTTGATCATATCCACGTATTCTCCGGTCGCGGCGTTCAAGCCGACGCCCGCAGCTTCACTGAATACGCGCGAAATGACTTCGTTGGAATCCTTGCCTGCGTTTTCGGCAATGGAGCGAAGCGGCTTTTCAAGGACTGACTTGATGAGCATGACGCCGCGAGCTTCATCGCCCACTTCGCTCACGCCCTTGACCGACTTTACGGCCAGCTCTTTGGACGCTTCGAACAGAGCTAAGCCGCCGCCCGGCAGGATGCCTTCTTCAAGCGCGGCGCGCGTGGCATTCACGGCATCCTCAACGCGGAATTTCTTCTCTTTCAGTTCGGTTTCGGTTGTAGCGCCGACTTTGATAACAGCCACGCCGCCTGAAAGTTTGGCAATGCGCTCCTGAAACTTCTCGCGGTCAAATTCCGATTTACTTTCGGCAAGCTGGGCTTTGAGCTGCGCGACGCGCTTTTCGATGACCTGCTTCTTGCCGGCTCCGCCGACGATCGTCGTTTTTTCTTTGCCGGCCACAACGCGGCGAGCGCGGCCGAGATGCTCGATCTCCACCGAATCCATCTTCATGCCTTTTTCTTCCGCAACGACAGTAGCGCCGGTAATGATTGCGATATCATCGAGCATTTCTTTCTTACGATCCCCGAAGCCCGGCGCTTTAATAGCCAGAGAGTTAAAAATACCGCGAAGCTTGTTCAGCACTAGCGTCGGCAATGCGTCACCGTCGACGTCTTCCGCAATGATGACCAAGCCGCGCTTACCGCCTTTGGCGATCTTCTCGAGTAAAGGCACGATGTCCTGAATGGATGAAATTTTCTTATCGGTAACGAGAATGTACGGATCGTCGTAGACGGCCTCCATGCGTTCGGTATTGGTTACCATATAATGAGAAATCCAGCCGCGGTCGAACTGCAGGCCTTCGACCAGCTCGGTCGCCATATCGGAGGATTGGGATTCTTCGACGGTTACGACGCCTTCTTTGCCAACTTCATTGAATACTTCAGCGATCATGGCCCCGATCTCGGGATCATTGGCTGAAATGGACGCAACTTCTTTCAAATTGGTCTTGGTTACGGCCTGCTTGCGCTTCTCCAGGAATGAAATAACCCAGTCCACGGCTTTATCCATGCCGCGCTTAAGCACAAGCGGATTGGCGCCGGACGCGACGGCCGAGAATCCTTCGGCCACGATCGCCTGGGCCAAGACGGTCGCCGTGGTCGTGCCGTCTCCGGCGATGTCATTGGTCTTGGATGCGACTTCTTTGATTAATTCTGCGCCGATATTCTCGAATTTATTCTTTAATTCGATTTCCTTCGCCACAGTTACGCCGTCTTTGGTGATGACCGGCGAGCCGAAACCGCGATCGAGCAGAACATTGCGGCCTTTGGGACCGAGGGTAACTTTGACCGCGTTGGCGATCTTATCGACGCCGCGCTTCAATGATTCGCGCGCTTCTTCTTTGTATGAAATTTGTTTTGCACTCATGTTAGTCAACGATCGCAAGGATGTCATCCTGGCGAACGATTAAATATTCTTTTTCGGAAATTTTGACCCTGTGCGGACTGAACTTGCTGAACACGACGGTATCGCCCTTTTTGACCTCGACGGGCACGCGCGTGCCGGTATCGCCAACCTTGCCGGGACCGACGGCGACGACCGTTCCGATCTCCGACTTCTCTTCTTTGACAGTTTCCGGGAGCAGGATCGCGCCCTTCTTTTTGTCTTCTTTCACCGCCTCCAGCACGACATGATTTGAAAGTGGTTTGATCATGGTAGTATAATGAGTTACTTTTAGCAGTCATTATATGCGACTGCCAAAAAAAAATCAAGACCCCGCATTACGGGGTCTATAGAGGTTACCACATCAGGATTCTTAATTCAAACCGGAGTCAGGTTCGAGGATATCAGCTATATTCAGCTCCTTTAATTTCTGGTTGTAGTGATCCAGAACCGTGCGCTCGAAGGAGTGGGGGTGGAATTCGAGTTCGGAGTCAGTATAGACCACGCGGCCTCCGGCCGCGTGGGTTGCCGGATTGTCTGCAATTCGCCGCTGCTGATACCGCCTGGCCCGGCGTTCCAAAAAATCGCCGGCTGAATGATCCAGAATCCATGCCGATATCCGGGCTATCATCGGCAGAAATCCATATGGCCGGATCGTTCGCCGCTTAACAATCTGGTACGGTTCGGCACGGAGAAGGAAATTTCCAATCCATGCATTCGCGGAAAAGAATCGCTTATCCAAGTCGGCGGGAATACACACAGGAACCAACCGGGCGTACGTTTGGGCGTTGTACATGCTTTGGTGGCGGATTTCGAGGCAATCAGCGGTAATATAGTGGTTGAAGCAGAGCTTATCAGGAGCGCGACGCTCGGCACGCGTCCGGCGAATGCCCAAGAGCGATGTCCAGGCGGAAATAATCAAGCGGCCGAGATACAAGCGGCCGGGTTTCATAATCATCAGAATATCAAAATCGCTCTCGGCGGTCGTATTGCCCAGGGCCAGGCTGCCGCTGGCAAAGAACCCCTCGATCCAGGGACAGATCCGAAGCCAGCGGGCGCGGCGCAGAAATGTCCGCCATTTCTGCGCCGCGATTTTTTCCCGCCGCAGACGTTCAGCGGCAATATTCATACGGCCGGCCAAGGCGTACAAACCGTTTGCCTCGCAAATATCTTCGCTTCGAACCAAGTTCTCCAATTCAGCCATAACCGCCGCCAGCGACGCGTCCGACTCGCCTGACAAACCGAGCCGCCGCGGATGGACGAGAAAGCGCCACGCTTCAAACGAGGTCAGCGGATATTCAAAGACATCATGATATGCAAGAGTCGCCAGCAATACCTTCCGTAATTCCATAATCTATGGTATAATATTTCCCTACGATGACTTCCCTAGAGCTTACCACATTTGTCAAAAAACTCCCGATGGCGCCGGGCGTATATTTATTTCAAAATGCCGGAGGGCAAAATATCTATATCGGCAAAGCGTCTTCCCTGCGCGCCCGAGTGCGTTCTTATCGCGACGCGGCGGATCCGCGCATCCGAAAAATGGTCGCTGCCGCGGCCGGGCTGAAATTCATCCGGACGGATTCGGAAATCGAAGCCCTGATTTTAGAATCCAACCTCATCAAGCAAAAGCAGCCGCAGTTCAATATCATGCTTCGGGACGACAAGCAGTATTTTTATGTCGGTTTTACGAAAGAAGAATTCCCGAGAATTATCCTGACCCATCAGCCGCATGACCCCACCGTTGCCTATATCGGGCCGTTCACCGAAGGCACCCCGCTGAAAGCCGCGCTTCGATTCCTGCGAACCATTTTTCCTTACTGCACCTGCACCCAGCGGCATCATAATTTCTGTCTGAATTATCATATCGGCAAATGCCTTGGCTATTGCTGCCTTCGCGAGGATTCACGATACATGGATCCCGAACAGCGCCCGCGGGCGCTTGAGCACTATGCGGCAAATATCCGCGCGATCAAAGAAATTCTTGAAGGCAAAAAATCCACGCTCATCAAAAGCCTGATGAAGGAAATGGATCGCTTAGCCCGAAACGATAAGATGGAGGATGCGATTATGCTTCGAAACAAAATCGCCCGCCTTGAACATATTTTCGAACATGCCCGGATCGTAAAAAATTCAGAAATTCTTCGCCGACATGAACCGTTTCTGGCCCGTATTTTGAAAACAGGCAAGACAATCCGGCGGATTGAGGGCTATGACATCTCGAACATCCACGGCCAGCATGCCGTCGGCGTAATGGTAATGTTCAGAGACGGCGCGGCCGATAAGAATTTCTATCGGCTGTTCAACATCAAAACGGTTAGGGGCGCTAATGACACGGCGATGCTGTCCGAAGTGCTGCAGCGGCGCTTGAATCACGAGGAATGGCCATTTCCCGATCTTATGGTTGTCGACGGCGGCAAAGGCCAAACGAACGCGGCTCGCGCGACGCTCGCCGCGCTGGGCATCCAGATCCCCGTCATCGGCCTCGTAAAGGACGCCCGCCACTCCGGCCGCGCGATCATCGTGCCCGGCCGCACCCAGCCCGTCCCGCTCTCCAAGCTATCGCCCGCCGACCGGAATCTGCTCCTGGCTGTTGATGGCGAAGCTCACCGCTTCGCCATCGGCCACTACCGCCGCACTCACCGCCGCCAGCTCTGATAGATTGCTCTTTTTTGCCGAAAATGCTATGGTAGATAGCGTCGAAAATGATTAGTTTTCTAGTCAGAATTATCGGCAATGCGGCGGCTTTATATGCGGCATACCTGCTGGTTCCGGGTTTTGTCGTGTCCGGCGGAATCGAGCAGTATCTCATCGCCGGCTTGGGCCTGGCTATCCTCAACATGACGGTCCGCCCGATCCTGAAAGCCATCTCGTTTCCGATAATCATTCTGACCCTGGGCCTGTTCACTATTGTGATCAACGCCCTCATGCTCTGGATCCTCGACTATTTCCTGGCTTCGCTCTCAATCGGCGACGTTATGGCGCTTGTCTGGGCGACTATTATCATCAGTATCGTAAATCTGATTGTCTCCGTAATCCGCAAAATATTCTAATTCTATTTCTATGGCTACCATCGCAAAATTCCTTCCCTATGTTCAGATCGTCTTGTCGGTCCTCCTGATCGCTTCCATTCTGCTTCAACAGCGCGGCGCAGGCATGTCTTCGGCTTTCGGGGGCATGAACATGGAATACAGCTCCAAGCGCGGCATCGAAAAAGTTCTCTATTACGCCACCATGGTCATCGCCGCTCTCTTCCTTATCGCTGCCGTCATCAGCGTCCGGTTAGCATAGCAACATCATTCCGCTTCGCGGAATGATGTTTTTTCCCGCATGTTCAATAACGATCATCATCCTATCGAAGACTTTTTCGGCGTCAAACATGACGCCGAAAAAGGCCAGCAGAAACAGCCGCTCAAAGAGGCGGTCAAGCGGCCGAGTCTCTGGTCGCGTCTTCGATTGCTGCCGAAAGTGCTCTCAATACGCGAGCGCTATTTCATTCTACTGCTGCTGATTGTCGGGGGCGCCTCGCTTGTGGCAATCCCCTTTACCAGCTATTACCACTATACTCAAGCCGCGCCCGCTCCGGGCGGCGCATTTAGCGAAGGCGTCGTCGGCGAACCGCGCCATGTTAATCCACTTCTGTCTCAAACCAACGACGCCGACCGCGATCTCGTCAGTTTAACCTACTCCAGTCTTTTGAAATACAATCCTGATGGCAAATTAGTCCCTGATCTGGCCAAGTCATACGACATTTCCAGCGATGAACTCAATTACACCGTATATCTGAAAGACAACGCCGTCTGGTCGGACGGCCAGCCGGTTACCGCCGATGATGTCGTCTTTACCATCCAAACCGCTCAAAACGCCGATTACGGCAGTCTTCAGCGCATCAATTGGCAGGGCGTTGAAGTCCAGAAGGTCAACGATGCGACGGTTATTTTCAAACTCAAAACCAAATACGCCCAATTCCTTAATAATTTCACCATCGGCATCCTGCCCAAGCACATCTGGGAGAACGTCAAGCCGATCAATTTCGGCGTATCCGATTTTAATTTGAAGCCTGTCGGTTCCGGGCCGTATATCTTTTCAAAACTCCAGAAAGACGATCTTGGCCGCATCAAGTCTTACGAACTCGTCGCCAACAAAAACTACTATGACGGCCGGCCGTATATCGACACCATTACGCTTAAATTTTACGATACGGAGGATCAGATGATTGATGCATACAACAACAACGATATCCAAAATCTTTCATATATCTCGCCGCGCAACATCAAAAAGCTTAAGTTCAAACAGCGTTTAGACATTAAAACCATCGACTTGCCGCGCTACTTCGGCGTCTTCTTCAATCAAACCGCTAATCCGATTCTCGCCGACAAAAACGTCCGTTTGGCTTTGAATTACGGAACCGACCGCCAAGCCCTGGTAGATAATATTCTAAACGGCAACGGCAATGTTATTTATTCGCCGCTGATCGAAAACGTCCTTGGTATCGGCGATGATATCACCAAGTACGCCTATGACCCGGCTCAAGCCCAGACTATCCTGGAAGCCGCCGGCTGGACCAAAGGTAGTGACGGCATTTTACGCAAAAATAATGCGCCGCTAGCCGTGCATATCACTACATCCACGTTTCCCGAATTAGCCGACATCGCCAACCTCCTCAAGGATCAATGGAGCGCGCTGGGCGTCCAGGTTACTGTCGACGTCCTGGCCGCGCCCCAGCTCCAGCAAGTTATCAAAGAACGGAGCTACGAGGCCCTCCTGTTCGGGGAAATCTTGAATCTTGATCCGGACCCGTTCAGCTTGTGGCATTCATCCCAGACCAAAGACCCCGGCTTGAATCTCGCCCTTTACAGCAACACGACTGCAGACGGCATTCTTGAGTCGGCCCGCCAGACGCTCAATCCCGCCGATCGGGCCAAAAAATACGACGACTTTCAGAAATTAGTTATCGCCGACGCGCCCGTAGTAGTCTTGTACAATCCCGTGTATCTATACCCGCAAACCAGCGCCATCAAGGGCTTTGACGCTTCCGTCATTTCGATGCCTTCTGACCGATTTTCGAACATAGAAAGCTGGTATATAGACACGAAACGAGTGGGGAAATAGGAGAGATTGACTTTCGGCCGGCAGAGGAGTATACTGAATCTATCGTTATTTCTCTCGATATATTCAGGAAATAGCTTCTCTGCTTCGTACCTTTCAATGCATTGCCCCTAAAGACCGCCGCAAGCGGCGGTCTTTAGGGGCGTATCGGGCGAGTGGTGGAACTGGCAGACACGTACGCTTCAGGTGCGTATGGCCGTAAGGCTGTGAGGGTTCAAATCCCTCCTCGCCCACAGAAAATTAAATCTCTTATACCCTGCTTTTCAGATTCTCGTTTGTAGTTTTTACTTCCAACGAACAGCTGTAAACAGTTAAGGAGAATTACCCATGTCAGAAGAACA
>CAZKJF010000013.1:0-46113 GCA_964553025.1 uncultured Candidatus Saccharibacteria bacterium
ATGAGATGCTCTACCAACTGAGCTAACCGCCCAATGTGCGGACGAGAGGATTCGAACCTCCATGCCCTTGCGGGCGCTACCACCTCAAGGTAGTGTGTCTGCCAAGTTCCACCACGTCCGCAGAATACGAAGGGTATTCTAACAGAAAGAGATGCTATTGAGAAGCGGTCTGGCTCTCCGCGATTTCCGGAGCCGCTGCCGCAGTTTTGGCTTGGGCGCGTTCAGCTTTGACCTTCTTGCGGATCTCTTTCGCTGTCTTGTCGCGAAGGTAATAGAGCTTCGCGCGTCGGGCCGTGGTCTTCTTGAGGACTTTTACGCTTTCGATGGAAGGAAGATAGATGGGGAAGACTTTCTCAACACCGATCCCGTCGGTAACTTTGCGGACGGTAATCGTGCCGCTGGGCGTCGTGCCGTGTTTGCGGGCGATAACCGTGCCCTCAAAGGCCTGAACGCGCGTTTTTTCGCCGTCTTTAATGCGCTGGCTGATGCGGACAGTCCAGCCGGGGCGAACGCCTTCAAATTTGTCTTTTGATTCCATTTTTGAGTGGAATAGTGCGATAGGATTCATGGTAGATGCTATTGTAGCATAGAAAGAACTTTTTGTAAATCGTCGGGCAGTTCGGCCTCAACGGTCAGGGATTTTCCGTCAGGAGTTACGAATGAGAGCTTGTAGGCGTGAAGGAATAGGCGGGTCAGACCGGCGGGTTTCTGCCAGCCTTTGGGGGCATAGATCGGATCGCCGGCGATAGGGCAATGAATCGATTGGAGGTGGACCCGGATTTGGTGGGTGCGGCCGGTTTTGGGCATGACATCGAAAAGGGTGAATTTTTCAAAGCGCCGGCGGACAGAGTATTCCGTAACAGCATCCTTTTTGTCTTTTAACTTATCCCCGCCCATCCGGGTGGTGCGCTTCAGGCCGACGCGGCCCAGGGGGGCGCTGATCACCCCGGCGGATTCGGCGGGAAAACCGTAGCACAGGGCCAGGTAATGTTTTTGAATTTTACGAGTTTGGAAGAGGGATTTGAGGTAGGAGAATGCGTCGTTATTTTTGGCGACCAGGAGCAGGCCGGAGGTGTCTTTGTCCAGGCGGTGAACGATGCCAGCCCGCGGAATCGGCGTCCCCGAAGCGTCGAACGGTTCGCCGACCTCGCCGATGCCGGGATACCGGGCCACAAGCCAATCCACGACGCTTGGCTGGGTATCAGCGGCGTTTTTAGGATGGACGATCAGCCCATAGGGCTTGTTTAAGACGAGCAGTTTACCGTCTTCATAGACGACCGATACTTCCATGGTGCGCGGTGAGGGACTCGAACCCCCGACATCTTCGGTGTAAACGAAGCGCTCTACCAACTGAGCTAACCGCGCGGAGGGGTGGGCCTGGATGGGATCGAACCATCGACAACGTCATTATAAGTGACGTGCTCTACCACTGAGCTACAGGCCCGCTCGATTCCGCATTAATGCAGAAGAGCGTAGAACTCTTGCTGTTCCAGCGTTTCTTTGGATATTAATTCCTTGGCGATCTTTTCAAGCTTGTCTATGCGTTCGGTGATGACTTTTTTGGCGACGTTCAGGCCCTTGATGATGAGTTTCTTGATTTCGGCGTCAATCTCAACGGCGATCGCTTCGGAGTAGTTGCGGGTGTGGGACATTTCTTTGCCGAGAAAAACAAGTTCTTCTTTTTCGCCGAAGGTAATCGGGCCAAGCGTGTCGGACATGCCATATTGGGTAACCATGCGGCGAGCCAGGTCGGAAGCGACTTTCAGGTCATTTGAAGCTCCGGTCGTGGTTTCCTTGAAAATTAATTTTTCGGCCGCGTAGCCGCCCAGGAGCACGGCCAATTCGGCTTCGAACTCGGGCCGGGATTTCAGATGCTTATCTTCAGTAGGAAGTTTGAGCGTGTAACCGCCGGCGCGGCCGCGGGAGACAATCGATACTTTGTGGACAGGATCGGAATGGGGAATCATTGAGGCGACAAGGGCATGGCCGGCTTCATGGTAGGCGGTAATTTCTTTTTCTTTTTTGGAGAAAATATGGCTGCGGCGTTCAGGGCCGAGAATGACTTTTTCAATGGCCTGGAACATATCGTCTTGGGTGATCTGGGTGCGATTGGCTCGAGCGGCCAGAATGGCGGCCTCATTGAGAAGGTTGGCTAAATCGGCGCCGGAAAAGCCGGGCGTGCGTTCGGCAATAAGCTTGAGATTGGCTTCGGGCGCCAAGGGTTTATCGAGGGCGTGGATTTTGAGAATCTCTTCGCGGTCTTTCATCGAAGGTTCATCCAAAACAACGCGCCGGTCGAAGCGGCCCGGCCGCAACAGGGCAGGATCAAGGATGTCGGGACGGTTGGTGGCGGCCATGACGATGACGGAGTCGTTGGTGTCAAAGCCGTCCATCTCCACGAGGATCTGGTTGAGAGTCTGTTCGCGTTCGTCATGGCCGCCACCAAGACCGGCGCCGCGATGGCGGCCGACCGCGTCGATCTCATCGACGAAAATAATAGCCGGGGCGGTTTTCTTGGCCAGTTCGAAAGTGTCGCGGACGCGGTTGGCGCCCACGCCGACGAACATTTCCACGAAATCGGAACCGGAAACGAAATAGAAGGGGACGTTAGCTTCATTGGCGACGGCCCGAGCCAAAAGCGTCTTGCCGGTACCGGGCGAGCCGACCAGCAGAATGCCGCGCGGGATGCGCGCGCCAAGCTTCTGGAATTTCTGCGGGGAGCGGAGGAATTCCACCACTTCCGAAATTTCCTGCTTGGCCTCAATCAGGCCGGCGACGTCTTTGAAGAGGACCGGTTTGCGGCCAGTACCGTTGCCGGCCAGGCGCGCGCGGGACTTACCGAACGTAAATGTTTGGTTGGACCCGCGCTGGGCTTGCCGAAACATAAACCAGAACATCAGCCAGACGAGCATAAAGGGAACAACGATCGGCAAAAGACTGGCAAAGAAAGAAGCAAGGCCCGAAGGTTCCTTAATCTCCGTTTCCAAGGCAGAGAGCTTATCTTTGTTGGCGCCCAGATTTAAGAGAGTTTCAAAAGCGGAGATTGAACTTTCTTTTTGGGTCGAAAGAACATCACCGTTCTTTAAGGTCAGCGTGATCGTGTCGCCTTGGACTTGAAGCGATTTCGCTTCGTTGGAATTAATGCGGGAGACAATGTCGGAAAGGGGCGCAACGGTTACGGCGTGATTCGGAGAACTGAAAAGCGCCACCAAGCCGCTCGCGGCAAGCAGGATTACGAATACTATGATGAAATATCGGAAAAAGAGTTTCATGTACTTAAGATTATACTACAAAAACAAGGCTTTTGCAATTTAAAACGAGACCCCTGGCGCGCGAAGCGCGCCAGGGGTGCAGGGAACGGATTACCGGGCTGTTCGCCGGTTGTATCCGAGGGTAATCCGAGCCGCCTGGAGAATCGGCGTCCGGAATGGAGATGGAGAGACTCTCCGGAAGGATCCGTCATCGTAACCTTCGTCGTCCATGGAAGGAAGGCACAAGAGGCCGCTCGGCCAGTCTCTCCGGACCGAGAGGCGTCGGGATCGCTCCAGGATGTGCTCTGCCTCCGTCAGGTCATGTCGGGCCTGGCGGAGGGCGTGGTAATGGGTGCGGATCCGCCCGAGAACGGTCAGTGTCCGGTCGGACCCGCCGAGCCAAGATGCATCAAGCCACTCACAAGAATAGAATTCCGTGAGAGCGCAGAAGAACGCCAGGCGCGCGCGGACATAGTCCGCGCGCGCCTGGTCGATGATCTCGCCGGCATTCCGAGGACTGGTAACCCAATCGGCTGCCCATTCCTGAAGATGCTGGCGCAGGCTTTTGGCCCGCGGGCGACGTGGCGTCGCCGCGGGCCGATCAAAGCTGGCTGCTTCTCGAAACAGTGCGTCCTGTTCCAGCCGTCGAAGGCCGTTGTTTTCGCTGTCGCCTTCATAGAGCCGGGCAAGGAGCAATTCCGAGTGCTTTGCGAGCGCCGCTATCGGAATTTCACCATCCATTGTCACTTTGCGGTCCAGAAGTGAGAAGAGCATCTTGATGCGTTTCTCGAGCGTAAGAATTTCCTCGAGAAGCGGCGCCTGTTCGAGGATTGCCGCTTGGGCAGCCTGAACCGCTGAAACGAATGCCGCAACGGCCGGATCGCGGCGATTGCCGTTTTCCGCGAGCCATTGGGCGACGTGGATGTTGGGGGCAAAGGGCGCATGGTCGTCCTTGTCGGCGTCCGGTGCCGGTTGGTCGCTCATGACCATCGGCAGGTGTTCGTGCACGGTTTTCCGGAAGGCCTGGAATGCCGCTTCCTGCCGGCGGATGCAATCGAGGAGGTCGTCTTCTGTGGTGAAACGTCGGCCGGCCAGCGCATCGGGCGTTCGCTGTTCGATAAAGTCTTCCCAGAGATCCCGAGCGGCTGCCCGAAAGGCAGTCAGGCGAACGGCTTTCACGCGGTGTTCCCGCCGCGTAACGACCGCAAGCTCCATTTCTTTGCGCGCTCGGCCCGAAAGGCGAGAGAGCAGATAGTCTTCGATCGGCGCCAGGCGTCGGACCGAGACGGGATTCCGGCTGACCTGCCGATACCAGGCGGCGATCGCTTCGGTTTGAAACGACGCAAGCCGGACGTTGGTCAGGCGCGTAACGTAGAGGACAGCCTTCAGGGCTGCCGCCGCTCGTCGGGAAAATCCGGCTTCCAGGGCTCTGGCAACTCGGTCGGCGCTTGTCTTTTCTGAAAGCGCCATGCCGGCCAAGGTGAGCAGTATCCGTTCGGCAAAGTCGTCGGGAAGATTCCGAATGCGCCGGCGCAGATCGCTGGCGTCTTCGGGATCGATACTGAACGCCGCCCTGACGAGGCGGTCGATTTCAGCGTGTTGGGCCTCGGTGACGGGGGCTTCGTTCATGGGAACCTCCAAAAAGAGAGTTAAAGAACTGGTATGATAATATTGTATCGTATTTTAGTTATAAGTCAAGAATAAAAAAGAGAGGCCAATGGCCTCTCGGGGGGGGGGCTTCTCCTCCCTGGCGCGCTTCGCGCGCCAGGGAGGAGAAGGTGTGTTAGTGTCGCTGCTCTTTCCGGATGTGCTCGTCCCACTGCTGGGCAAGCTCTTCCACCTTGATAGTGGGCAAGCTCTCGCCTTCCGGCGCCCGCAGCCGCGTGACGGCCGCAAGGAGCGTACCCTTGTAGCCGTTGGCCTTTTCGGCCAGTTCTTCGAGGCGTCGAAGCGCTTTCTGGCGCCTGTCCTCTTCCGGCTTGGGAGCCGGCGGACGGAAGGTGTCGAGATCGAACTCGACGTCTTCGGCCGCTGCCTGTACCGTGACCGACTCGACGGTGGGTACTGGCGGGGGAGGCGGAATCTTCGTCTCTCGCTTCGGCTTCGCCGCCGGCTTGCTGTCCTCGCGGCTCTTGGCGCTGACGAGCGCTTCGAGTCGCTGGATTTCGGCCATGGCTGCGTTGAAGTCCGCTTCGCTTTCGGCGAGACCACGGGCTTCCTTGGCGGCCGACAGTTGCTGCTGAAGGTCGGCCAGAGATGCCTCGGGCACTTCAGCGGCTTCTGCCGGCGGGTTCGAGAGAGCGGCGATCTTGTCTTTGATCGCCTCGACCTCCTTGCGGGCCACCTGCATCTCCGTGAAGAGCTCGGCCGTGGCCACCTTGGCCTTGGCCGCCTCGAGCTGCTGGCGCAGGTCGCCGAGCTGCTTCTCGGTGTTCTCGCTGGGAACCGGCATTTCGATTCCCGCGAAGTTGAGAATCAGGTCGAAACGATGGACTTCAGCTTCCTGCAGCATCGATGCCAGGCCCGCCAGGTCGCCGAATTCTTTCTCATCGACCTGGTTGACGAGGCCTTCCTTCACCAGCCGCGATGCGAGCTGGCGAATGTGCTGGCCGAGGTCGCCGCCGATGGGTTCGGCTTCCAGTCCCAGCATCTTCCGAGCCTCCCGCAGCTGGGATACGAGTTCCCGCTGTCGGTGCCCGAACAGGATGCCGATGCTTTCCAGCCGGACCCGGTCCGGCTCCTGGACGGCGAAGACGGACACCCGATTGCGGATGTCTCCGTACGGGCGGCCACGCAGGTCGCCGATGATGTCCTCGCGTTCCTTCTTGAGTACGGCCAACGTCTCTTCCGAGGGCCGGCCGTTCTTGAAGGCTGCGTTCAGCTTGCCGATGAGGCCCATCAGCCGACGGACGGTCGTTGAGGGCTGGTGCGTGTTGCTCATGCTCATGCTCCTTCTTGTGGGTGCGACGTGAAAAGAACTTTCCGTGGGAGACGCCTCTCAGTGGCGGGAAGCTCTCTGGTTCTGATGGCAATATAGTATCAGATTGATTGACATTTGTCAATAAGTAAGGTAGGATGCCGCCAATTGGAACTTTGACAATGACTTCACGTCTCTTCATCGCAAGCGGTCTTTCCGCGCCCGATACGATTGACGGGAGCGCGACCGTTCTGGACGACATTCTTATCGATTTCGGGGTATGCGAGAGATTCGATGGGGCCGATTCGGCCCCATCGAATCCGTACCGCGATTTGATCGCAGTACGGGCAGGACGGCCCTTTCGGGCCGTCCTCTTAACCCACAGTCATTCCGATCACGTTGCTGGCTTGCCGTTTTTGCACAAGGCCGGTCTGATTACCAAAAAAGACACTCGAATTATCGGCTCGCCGCCGACGCTGGAGGGCGCACTGGAGACATGGCAGGATGCGATCAACCGCGGCGCTGCGCCCTATGGGCACGGCGCCGTCATGGAAACAACCGGATTGTTTGAGCCGCTGCCCCGGCCCGGTGAATTTGAAATTCTTCCCGGCTACCGCGGTTTTGCGCGATCGGCCGGGCACCTCTACGGCGCCGCTTCATATATTATCCAAATTCCGTCCGGCCGCCGCGGCTGGTTCACGGGGGATTGGGCGGCTCATTCCATGCCGACGATCGCCGGCATGGATGCCTGGGATGCCGTTCCCAGCCAGTGGTTGCCGGATCAAATCTGGGGGACTGACTTTACGCACGCCCTTGAACAGGCCCATTCAAAAGTTTCAACATTGCTGGCTCACCAGCGCCTGATCCAGCGGGCGCAAGCCGCACGCCAACAGGGAATGTCACTGCTGATTCTGGGTCCCGCTCAAGGCAAGGCCCAGGATTTCACCGCGTATCTCTCCGAGGCCGGTCTGCCGTGCTACCTTGACGGGCCGATGGCGCATCGATTCTTCGATCTGTATTGCAATTTCAGCTGGTCCGATCATGACCGTGCGCCGGCGCCGCTGGGCGCCGACCCGCTCATTCGGCCGGTTGATGGCTATCGCCATCGGCAGGCGCTGCTGGAAAGTGCCGAACCGATGATCGTCTACACGACCTCCATGACCGGCGAAGGAATCGCTTTCCAATACCTGAAAGAGGTTCTGGCGCGGGAAAACTGGATCGTCGCTTCGAGCTCATATAACTTTCCAGATACGCCGATCTGGAAACTGCATCAACTGGTCCGGAAGTATCCGGAATATTCGGGAAACGAAGGAAAGCGCACGATCGAGCTTTCCAGCGAATGGGAAGGAACAACGACCCGCGTCGTTGTTCCAGTCCGCGCTGCAGTCGAACATCTGGGAATTACGCGCCATTCCACCATCGTTGATTGCTGCACCACGCTTGCTGAGCTGATTGAGAAGCGCGGGGGAGAAAAGCTCGACCGCATCCTCATTGGCCACACTGCGCCGGAAAATATTCCGGCCCTGGGTCCGATGCTTGCTCCGTATGTGAAGTCTGAAGAACACGCGCTTCTGCCGGCCGCTCAAGGCATGGCGGTGAACGTGTAACGGGATCCCTTCGGGATCCCGTTTTATTTGAAAAATAAAAACCGTCAGGCGCGTACGCGCCTGACGGTTGCCGCTACCGGTGCAGGTTGAGATTTTTGAAGGCCAGCCAAAAGATGGTGTGGCCGTGAAAGAACTTTTCGCCTTGAATGCGGCGATCGATTTCTTCCGCCGTTTCTTTGCGGGCCCATACCTGATCCGCGCCCGGGCTGACGGGGGTTTCGGCCGGGACGGCTGCCCAGAAAAAGATGCGGAAGTAGTTGTTGCGATGTTCGTAGCTGACCAGATTTTCTTCAGTGATCGTGAGAGCCACTTCGATTCCGGCAAAGCCCTCTTCTCGGGCTTCCCGAGCCGCGGCGGCCATAATCGTTTCGTCCGCGGGATCCTTTTTGCCGAAGATGAATCCCGGAAGATCGCGATCCGAATCCTGGATTACCAAAAAGGTGGGCGGATCGGACAGAAATTTTACGATCAGACCGGCGCCTTGGGGGACATCGCCTTGAATTTTGCGCTGGTCCGTCCATGCTCGGAAATATCCGGCTTGGGCAAGTTCCGCTTCCAAGGCGGTCCGCCGAAGAAGCAGTTCGGAGACGTCGGTCAGACGTTCGGGTCGGTACGGTTTGCGCCGCTGTTTCTTTCGGGCTTCTGAAAAAGAACGAGCATTGGTTTTCCGGCGCTTGAGAAATCGTTTCAGCTGGGCCAGGTCGTCGGCCATGATCCGGTTGAGTCGGCGGCTGGCCTCCAAAACGTTGCCGTTTCGGACTTCCACGCGTGCATTGTTCGCCATACTGGCCAAAACAATGACATAATTAAAACCGCCTGTCAATGTGACAGGCGGTTTTAATGCGGCAGGAAAATTAGTTCTTTTTGTCGAGTGTCAGCGTTAACTTGTGCTCCTTGGCTTCAATCGCTACGATTGCCATATCATATTCCTGGCCGGCGGAAAGAGCTTCCTGTGGCGCTTGGCCGCCGAGTTCCGCCACGGGAATGAATCCGACGATATCGCCGGTGAGTTCCACGAACGCACCGCTGTTCCGGATCTTGGTCACGCGGCCGCGGACTTTCTGGCCAACCTGGTATTTGGTATCAATCGTCAGCCACGGATCTTCTTTTAATGCTTTCAAGGACAGCGAGACGCGGCCGCCGTCGAGATTGATAATCTTGGCCGAAACCTGGTCGCCCGGATGCAGTATCTCGCGGGGATCTTCGATGAATTTCCAGTCGATTTCCGAAGAGTGAATCAAGCCGTCGAGGGTTTCGCTTAATTTAACAAAGGCGCCGAAATCAGTTACTTCCGTAATGGTGCCCTCGACGATATCGCCGACTTTGAGTTTGGCGATCTCTTCCTTCACGGCTTCTTCTTGGATCGCGCGCTCGGATACGATGAGTTTGTTCTCGTTTTCGTTGAAATCGAGAATTTTAACGCGGAAAATTTGGCCTTTGAATTTTTGGAGAGCCTGGACGATTTTGGTCGTATCGCCGCCTTCGACTTTCGGATAATGTTCCGAAGAAAGCTGGGAAAGAGGAAGAAAACCCTGAACGCCGCTGACTTCGACGATGAGGCCGCCTTTGTTGATGTTCACGATCGGAGTTTCGATGATCTTGTCCTGTTCTTTCAATTCTTTAATATCCTGCCAGGCGGTCGTTACTTGGGCCGCGCGCAATGAAAGTTCCCGGTAGCCCTCGTTGTTTTCAAGTTCGATGAGCATGGCCGAAACCTGGTCGCCGGCTTTTAAGGTTCGCATCCGGTCGGGATTATCATAGAATTCGCCGGGATAGACGATGCCGATGCCGATGGAGCCGAGGTCGACGATTACGCTGCTCTTGGAGACGTTAATGATCGTGCCGTGCAAGATATTTCCGGGCTTGGGAAGGAAAAATTCCTCTTTCGACAAGAGGTCCTTCATTGATTTGATGTCTGATGGTTGTAGATTCACGTTCGTATCGGACATAGGCCTTAGGCGGACGTTATGCACGACCGGCAGCCGATCTCCGAAATTAGAGGTTTTACAACCCTCATATCCTACTATATCTTATCTAAAATAGCAAGGTCCACGCGGGGTCTTTGAGGATTGATTTGGGGGCCAAAACCTGCTATCATATGTACATATGACCATCACCTGGTTCGGCCAATCATGCTTTCGCCTTGAAGCCAAGGAGGGCAGTGTCCTTGTCGACCCTTTCGCCAAGGAAATCGGTTTGAAACCGCCGAAAATCAAAGACGATGTCGTGCTTGTTACTCACCAGCACCGGGACCACAACGCAATTGAAGACGCAAATCCCGAAGCATTTATCATTCAAAACCCCGGTGAATACGAAAAGCAGGGCATAGCGATTCGCGGGATTGCCTCGTTTCATGATGATAAAGAAGGCGCCGAACGCGGCCCGAACACTATCTATCTTATTAAGGCCGAAGAATTAACGCTCTGCCACCTCGGCGATTTGGGCCAAAAAGCCCTGACCGACCAACAGGTTGAAGCGATCGGCGATGTGGATGTTTTGATGATTCCGGTCGGTGGCACCTACACGCTCGGCGCCAAAGAGGCGGCTGAAGTAATCAGCCAGATCGAACCTAAGATTATTATCCCCATGCATTACAAGCTTCCCGGCCTCCAGAGCCCGATTGAAAGCGCCGATAAATTCGTAAAAGAAATCGGCTTGACTCCTGAACGGACCGAAAAGTACAAAATTACGAACAAAATCTTGCCGACCGAAGAAATTAAGCTGGTTATACTGACCGTCTAACCCCATGAAATCCCTTATTCGAGACATTCGCAATCAGCCCGATCATGTTCGCGAGTTGATCGCGCTTTTGTGCACGGTGGTTGTCGGCGTCGGGATCGGCGTGATATGGTTCCATTCGTTCAAGCACGATGTTTACGCATTGCTGAACCCGAAACCCGATCAATCGTCGGATGCCCGCAGTTTTGCCTCCGATACCACCTCGCTGTTCGGCTATATCGGCAAAGCGTTCAGCCAAAGCAAGGCTCAAATCGAGGATTTTCTCACCAGATCGGATTCAAATGAGTCGCTTTCGCCCCAAGAATCCGGCCAACCGCATGCGTTGCCGGTAACCGGAAACAAATAACTTATGCCAAACGGAATTCAGCCCCGCGAAATTACGGAAGAAGTTCAGCAGTCGTATCTAGAATACGCGATGAGCGTTATCGTCGCGCGCGCCTTGCCGGACGTCCGCGACGGACTCAAACCGGTTCATCGGCGCATTTTGTATGCCATGCATGAAGCCGGCTTGCGCTCGAATGTAAAGTACCGCAAATCAGCCACGATCGTCGGCGACACGATGGGCCGTTACCATCCTCACGGGGATTCGGCGATTTACGATACGCTCGCGCGCATGGCTCAAGATTTCTCGTTGCGCTATCCGCTCGTTGACGGACAAGGGAACTTCGGCTCGATCGACGGCGACGCGCCGGCCGCCATGCGCTATACCGAAGCACGCATGGCCCCGATTACCGAGAAATTGCTTGCCGATATTGAAAAGGATACCATTAATTTTCGCGACAACTACGATGGTTCCCGCCAGGAACCCACGGTGTTGCCGACTCGCGTTCCGAATCTTTTGATCAACGGCCAGATTGGCATTGCGGTCGGTATGGCTACCAATATTCCGCCTCATAATTTGAGCGAAGTTTTGGATGCGATGGTTCATTTGATTGATAACGAAGACGCTGACGTTAAAGAATTGATGGAATTCGTCAAAGGCCCCGATTTTCCGACCGCCGGCACGATTTACAACGAACAGGATATCGTGAATGCCTATGCGACGGGCCGCGGGCCGGTGGTTATGCGCGGCAAAGCTGAAATTGTCGAAAACAAAAAAGGCTTCCAGATCATCGTCACTGAAATTCCGTACCAGGTGAACAAGTCTGAATTAATTCAGCACATCGCCGAATTGGTGCTAGGCAAAGAAAAAAAGATCGACGGCATCAAGGATATCCGCGATGAATCGGACAAAGACGGTTTGCGCATCGCGATCGATTTGAAGCAAGACGCGTTTCCGCGCAAGATTTTAAACCAGCTGTTCAAATATACCGAGCTTCAAAAAACATTCCACTTCAATATGATCGCGCTGGTAGACGGCATTCAGCCGCAAGTGTTGGGTTTGAAGGGGATGCTCGAGAAGTTTATCGACCATCGTCGCGAGGTTGTTACTCGCCGCAGCCGCTACGAGCTACAGAAAGCTAAAGACCGTGCCCATATTCTCGAGGGCCTCAAGAAAGCTCTCGATCACATTGACGAGATTATCAAAATCATCCGCGCGTCGTCTTCCAAAGAAGACGCGGCGGCAAACTTAATCAAAAAGTTTAAATTTTCCGATAAGCAGGCCGCGGCGATTTTAGACATGCGGCTCCAGGCCCTGGCCGGCCTTGAACGCAAGAAGATCGAAGACGAACTGGCCGAAAAGCTTAAATTGATTGCATATCTGGAAGATCTCCTCAAGAGTCCCAAAAAAATCCTCGCCGTTGTTAAAGACGAATTCAAAGAAATCCGCGAGCAGTACGGCGATGAGCGTCGCACCAAAGTCGTAAAATCCGCGCTGCGCGAAATCGGAGAAGAGGAACTGATTCCCGAAGAAGACTCTTTGTTTATGATTACGCGCGACGGCTACATTAAGCGCATGGCGCCTGATACACTCCGCACTCAAAAGCGCGGCGGCAAGGGCCTCATTGGCATGTCCACGAAAGAGGAAGACACTATCTCGCACTTCTTCCTCGCCAATACTCACGACAATATCCTTTTCTTCACCAATACCGGCAAGGTTTTCCAAACGAAAGGGTACGAAGTGCCTGAATCGTCCCGCACCGCCAAGGGCAAAGCAATCGTGAATTTCCTTCAGGTATCGCCGAACGATCAGATTACGGCGGTTGTTCCGATTCCCAAGGGCCAAAAACGCATGTATCTGTTCATGGCTACCGATCATGGTATTATCAAAAAAGTCGAAATGGACGCGTTTGATCAAGTGCGCCGCAACGGCATGATCGCCATCAAGCTCAAGGGCGATGATCGGCTTGGCTGGGTGCTTGGTACCTCCGGCGACGATCAGATCATTATGACAACGACTGCCGGCAACGCCATTCGATTCAAAGAGAAAGACGTTCGGCCGATGGGCCGCAGCGCGGCGGGCGTGCTCGGCGTTCGCCTTGAAAAAGGCCAGCGTGTTGTCGGCGCCGACGTTATTCCGTCGGGAGTCGAAAAAGGCCTTCAATTGCTTGCGGTCATGGAAAATGGCTACGGCAAGCGCACGGACATCAAATTTTATAAACTGCAAAAGCGCGGCGGGCACGGCATCATGACGGCCAAGATCACGCCTAAGACCGGCGACTTGGTCTCCGCTCACGTAACCTCGGAAGAAAACAAAGAACTCATCGCCGTTTCCCGCAAAGGACAGGTGATTCGGACCGCCATCGAGGGGATTTCCGTCCTCGGTCGGGCTACCCAAGGCGTTCGGATCATGAAAATGGATGCGGGGGACAAGTTGGCCTCCGTCGTCATCGCCTAAGTTGATAACTTTTCGGGCTTGAAATGCTAAAATAACAGGGTGGCAAGCCCGATCTCACTTGCAGGGTTTTTGAATCCCGAAACCGTCGTCGGGGAGTTTGGCATTACGCCCGGTCTCCGGATCGCCGATCTGGGCTGCGGATCGGGGCATATTGCATTATTGCTGGCCCAGCGGACGGGCCAAGACGGAAAAGTAACGGCCGTCGATATTTTGGAGGATAAGCTCGACAGCGTTCGTACTCAAGCCAAGGCAGCAGGAATCGCCAATATCGAAACAATCCGCGCCAACCTTGAAGTATTGGGCAGTTCCGGTCTGGTAGACGATTCCCAAGATATGGCGGTGCTCGTGAATATTTTATTTCAGTCCCAGAAAAAAGAAGCGATCATCAAAGAAGCGCTCCGAGTGCTGAAATCCGGTGGCTCGCTGGCCGTGGTGGAGTGGCGGCCGGGCGCCGGCGGCTTCGGGCCTGCCGAGCAGTATCGGTTAAGCGAAGATACGCTCAAGAACATGGTCGCCGCCGCCGGCGCGGCGCCGGCGCGCTCGTTTTCAGCCGGCCAGTTCCACTACGGCGTTATTTTTACCAAAGCATGAACAACCGCAAAGTAATGTACATTCTGGTGGGGGTGATCGCGGCGGCGGTATTTGTTACATTTATTCTCATTCTTCGGAATATCGGCGGCACTACCGCGTCCAAGGTTACGCTCCAATTCTGGGGCGTCTATGACGATCCGTCCGCGTTTGAAAAAGTCATTTCCGGCTTCCAGGCCCAGCACCCTGAAATCGACGTTAAATACCGGGTTATTCCGTACGATCAGTACGAAACGACGATAGTCAATGCGCTTGCTGCGGGCAATGGGCCGGATATCGTCATGATCCACAACACCTGGCTGCCCAAGCATGGCGACAAACTGGCGCCGATGCCGGCGACCGTTCCCGGCCAAAAGGAGCCGCTCTTTACGCTTCAGGATTACCAGAACCAGTTTGTTGATGTCGTGCCGCAAGACCTGACCTACCAAAACCAAATCTACGGCGTGCCCCTCTACGTGGATACGCTGGCGCTGTATTACAACAAAGACCTTTTCAACGCCGCCGGCATCACGACGCCGCCCAAAATGTGGGAGGATGTAAACAATGACATCCAATTGCTGACTAAGTTCGATTCGCGCGGCAATGTTACTCAATCGGCTGCGGCGCTGGGTACGGCCCGCAATATTAATCGTTCGACTGATATTTTGATGGATATGATGCTCCAGAGCGGCGTGAATATGACCTCAAGCGACCGCCGCACGGCGACGTTCGCCGAACCGGTTGCCGGCCAGCACGTCGGCGAGATTGCGCTCGAGTATTACACTGATTTCGCTAATCCCCGCAAACAAAGCTATACCTGGAACAGCTCGCTTCACTATTCCGTCGACGCTTTCTCGGAGGGGACGGTGGCCATGATGTTTAATTATTCCCACCAGGCTGCGGCCATTCGGGCCAAAGCGCCGCGTTTGAATTTTGGCATCGCGCCGATGCCGCAGGCATCGGCGACGGATATCCGGGACTTTGCTAACTATTGGGCGGCGGCTGTTACCAAAAACTCGGCGCATCCCAACGAGGCGTGGGAGTTTTTGGCCTATTTGGGATCCAAAGACGGCGAATCGGCCTACCTCGCGGCGACCGGCCGTCCGGCCGCTCGCCGCGATCTCATTGATCTCCAGAAATCCGATCCCGACTTGAATGTGTTTGCTCGACAAGCCCTGACCGCTCGTTCCTGGTACCAGGTCGACAACGTGGCCATTGAGAATATTTTCGCCGATATGATCGATGACGTGAACTTCAACCGTGCGACCGTCCCGGCTGCCCTGGGTGCCGCTGAAACGAAGATAAACGTTCTTATGCGCCAATGATCCGCAGTGCTCCCCGACTTTTTGCCCATGCAGTCATTGTTGCCGCATTGTTCGCGGTACCGCTGTTTTCTTTTGCCGTTGATTTTCCGTGGTGGCCGATTGTGCCCTGCGGTTTGAACCGGCCCAGCCAGGAACAAATTGCCGCCGGAGAAAAACTTCTGGACGATTCATATTATGAACCCTGCAATCAGTGCGAGCTAATTCAGCTCGGCAAGAACATTATTGATATCATTACCTACGTCATTGTGCCGGTGGTCGGCACACTGTTGTTCATCTATGCCGGCTTCCGCATTCTCATCAGCCAAGGTTCGCCTAGGGGCTATCAGGAGGGCATGTCCATTATGCGGACAACGGCTGTGGGAATCGCCATTATGCTTGGTTCTTGGCTCATTACGAATTTTGTTCTGAAGAGTTTGGCGGGCACCGATGACAATTCGCCGAATTGGTACACCATCACCTGTACGGCGGGGCCGCTGGGAAGCATTTCCGGCGGAGGAGCAACGCCGGGCGGCACAACAACGCCAAGTGCCCAACCGACTCAACCCGGCGCCCAGCCAGGTCAAGGTGCGACCTGTCCGCAATCGAATTTAAATTTGTGCCAAGGCCAGACAGCATCGAGTAATTGCGGCGCCAGCACGCCCGCGTGTCAGCAGTACGGGGCGTTGATCAAGCCCGAATATGTAGGCGGACCCGTGACGGCCGAACTCCTGAAATCAATTATCGCCAACGAATCGACCTGTAATCCGACTCGGGCCAGCTCCGCCGGCGCCTATGGATTGACCCAATTAAAACCCGGCACCGCCAATCAGTACAAGCAATACTGCGGCATTACTGCGAATATCACCGCATCCTGGCTGACCAACCCCGCCAATGCCCAGGCCGAGATCTGTATTACGGCCCAGTATTTAAAGCAGCTGGCGGCAGCCAGCTCGTGCGGGCTTGACCCGCGGAATATGGCGGCAGGGTATAACGGCGGTCCTGGTGCGTGCAAAGCGAGTGTTGACTGCACAGGCCAAGCAAGCTGTTCAGGCTCGGCGACCAAGGCGTGGGAGTGCCTGTACGACAACACCGCCCATACGACATGCAACACCGGCTACAATGAGACCAGAAATTACGCGACGAGGGTGCTATACTGTGTAGAGCATCCCGGTTTTTAAGCCATGAAACGAATTTTCACAATTCTTTTGCTGGTAACGTTGTGGATTAGACCTGTTCATGCCGACGTACAGGACGGCTTTGCGCCACAGAATTTTTCGTATCTGTTCCATCTGTATTTCAGCAACGGCCAGCTGTTCGCCGACCGAGATTTCCAATATAAATACGACATCCTGGCTTCGGCCTACCAAGCGCCGACGGTAACGACCGAGTTTCCATACCGCGGCGATATTCTTAATTTTTCCGGTCAGGTTGGCGCCCACTTTGTTTTTGACCCGCGCCAAGGCGATATCCATTTCACAGAAGGGAAACTTTCGGTAACTGCGCCGTATGTGGCCGATGGAGATCGCGCCGTGTTTTACGATTCTCAAAACAACCCGCTGCTGACAATCTCCATCAGCCAAAGTTCATACTGCAACGATGACGGGATCTGCAATGCTGACAACGGGGAAGATTCGCTCTCGTGTCCCAAAGACTGCAAACAGACATTGCCGGCGCCGCCGCCAACCCAGAACCAGCAATCCGGGAGCAATTCCAGCGGAATTATCAGCGGTCTGTTGTATGCCGGAGCGGGCGTGGTTGTGATTATCGGATATTGGTGGTATCGCCGCCGCGCCAAAGGCGCGGCGGGCAGCCCACCTGATTTTGTTATGCCGCCAACTATGGTTCGCCCAACTCCGCCGGTTCCTCCGTCGCCATCTGCTCCGGCACCCGAGTCTGAAGCCGCGCCAAATATTCCAGCTCCCACGTCATCGACCGACCAGCCGTCCACACCTTCAGCTCCACCAACCCCGCAAAATCCCGTATAATGAAAGAAATGAAACCAATTCTTAGGATAGCCCTCGCGTTTCTACTTCCGCTTGGATTTTTTCTGGCCTTTACGCCCGGCGCAAAGGCTGCATGCACGTTTGGGGGTTCATTTAATGGAGACTATTGGATTTCTCCGGTAATTTCCCTCGACGAAGTTACCCAGTTCCAGATCCCTGGCAATGCTGATTGTGCCAATAAGACAGTAGCAGTCGATTTCTATGGAAAAGGAGGCACTGATTTCAAGATTGGGGCTACCAAAATCATACAGGCCACGAGTTCTGGCGTGGTTAGTGGTACTATTGGATTCACTGCATCTGATTTTTCAGGAAAAAGCGGCAACCAGCAGGTATATTTGAAGGCTCACGCCGAAGACGGATCCAGTAATACTGTAACATCCCAAGTTGTCACGGTTCAGTTACCGGCTGGAACGGGCTGCCAGTTAGTTCCGAATTCAGCGGTTTGGATTACCACAAATTGGCCCTCGGTGATGCTTCAAGTACAAGGAAGAGAATGTCCGAATTATGGGATTACATTTACCCTCTACAATGCGAGCGTTCCCAACCAGCCGGTTGGAAGTGTAAATGCGACGTTTAATGCCCCATCGGGTGGAAGTCTTATAAGTACGGCACAGGCCACCGTCCAATGGAATACGGGCATTCTTTCAAATCTTTTTTATGGCGGGAAATACTATTTCTCGGCAGCTGCAGGGAATAGTAAAATCCAGAGCAGTCAGATAACTTTGCCGATTGATGCTCCTTCCAACAACTCTGGTGGCTCTGGCGGGGGCAGCAATGCTACTGGAACAGGATCTACGGGTACAGGAAATACCGCGACCAAGTCGTATTCGTTTACGCTCTTTAATCCGCTCTGCCAGGGCGACAACAGCTCCTGTCCGCAGAATATTTTTGATATCTTCGATATTGTTTCGACATGGATCGTGAACATTTCAATTCCGATTGCGGTCATTCTCATCTTGTGGGCGGGTTTCAAGATGCTCACTAGCCGTGGAGTGCCGGCTAACGTTCAGCAGGGCCGCAAGATCATCACCTACGTTGTTTTAGGCCTGGCTATCATTTTCATCGGCAAAGGCTTTATCTCGCTTATTTATAGCATCCTAAATCTGGGATCGGGCGCTACTACCGATACCACCACGGGCCTCAACGGGCCGAACACGTCGGGCGCGGCCTGCAGCGGCAGCGCCTATGTTCTCGGCAATCAGGTCATCGGCTCCTGCGCCAACGGGTTTGCGGTCTGCGTCGGCGGCCAGGCGTATTCAAATACCGGTGTGGCGACGGGCGCGAGCTGCTCGAATACTTGCGGCGCGGGCGGTCTCTGCCAAAACGGCATTCTCAACGACCAGGGGACTGGCATCAAATCGTGCACTCGCGACTCGGATTGCACTCCCACGTCAGCGGGCGCGGGGCTGGGCTACCTATGCAGCAAAAACAGCGATTGTATTTCCGGCCTGGTGTGCGATAATACACTGTGTAAGCGGCCGGGCGGCAATGCCATCGGCGAAGCGTGTTTAAATACGCAATGCGCCCAAGGCCTCGCCTGCGATAACACAACGACGGCAAGCGTGCAGATTAATAATCGCACCGTCGGCACCTGTTATCAGCCGCTGTGTAATCAGGATCTCCATAAGTGCATCAATAATTCGAATATTACCTGTAATTCAAGCGCTGATTGCCAATAGCCATTATGATGAAACGCATTACAACGCTGTCATCCGCATTCTTCTTTACCGCTCTTGCAGCTGTCGCAGATGTGGCTACGCCGCCGTCTGATAGCGGTTTGGAAAGCCAGCCCGGCGTCAATCTGACGGTGCAAAGTTTATATGGCATTCTCCAGGGGCTAGTGTGTTGGGCAAGCCGCTTTGTCCTGGTGGCGATGGTCGGTTTCATTATCTGGTACGGAATTTTGTTTATGGTTGCTCGCGGCGATCCCGCTAAATTCACGCTGGCCAAGAAAAATCTCTGGTATGGAGTTCTGGGTATTATCGTTATTTTGGGCGCTTACACGATCGTTGCAACAGTCGGCAACGGTATTCAAAGCATCGGAAGCGATCAATCAACGACCGCCTGGAATAACTATATCCCGTTAGATTGCTCAACGTTCTAATTATGAAATCTTTTTTTTCAAAAGCAGTTGCCGTCGGTGTCGGAATTCTGCCGATCGCGGTTTCTGCCGCTACCGGTTCGCTGCCGGCCGGCAATCCGATTACTTTTGATTTCATTGATAACCTGGCGGCTACGCTTTTGAACTTCATCATTGGCTTGGCCGGAGTGGTGATGGTTGGCTCGATCGTCGTAAGTGGTATAATGATTACAACCTCCCGCGAGAATCCGATGCGGTTCAAGAGCGGCATTGCCGCGCTGAAGACCGCGGTCTGGGGTTCATTTGTTGTGCTAGGAGTCGGGGTCATCATTAACACGATCTGGGCGCTGGTAACCCGAGATTTTTTCTGCCAGGTCAGTCTGCTCGGCGTGTGCATATTCAATTAATAACGAACATTCCATGAAATTAACAAGCGTGAATGGGGGTGGGGAATGAAACAGTTCAAGAACCTTGCGTATGCGGCCGTGGCCGCGCTGCCGGACCCGACCTCCCCGGTATCGGGGCAGCCGGTAACGCTCGCTGAAATCCAAGATCGCATCCAGCAGATCGCCCAATTCCTGATTGTGATCAGTTTGGTCATCGCGGTGGCGTTCATCATAATCGGCGGTATCCGCTATATGGTTGCCGGAGGCGGCGATACCAAAGCCGCGAAAGCGACCATCTACAATGGTATCATCGGCGCAGCCGTCGTATTGGCCGTCGGTGTTATTTTGCAGACCGTTGCCGGATTCGTCACTCGTTCGTTCTTCAGCTAATTCGGTTGAGTGCACTCGACCCAACCATAACGCCGCCGTACGGCGGCGTTATGGTTGGGTCCTGATTCCGCATGACCCCCTATCACTGGATTCTCCTTGCCGTTGAAGTCGCCGTGCTCACGTGGCTGTGCGTAATTTTTATTTCCGGCGTTCATTCTTCGATCGCCGGCGCCCCCTACGTTCCGACGCGGCCCTGGCGAGTGAGGCGCATTCTGGATTTTGCCGACTTAAAACCCTCGGATGTATTCTACGATTTGGGCTGCGGCGACGGTCGCATGATCATCGCGGCCTGCCGAACGTTTCACGTCGCCAGGGCTGTCGGCTATGAAGCTACGCTTTGGCCGGCCCTGAAAGCGCGAACCCTCATTCGCATGAGAAAAGTTGCCGGCGCCGAAATTCACCGCGCCAACATTCTGAAAGCCGATTGCCGGCCGGCGACGTTCACATATCTATATCTTTTTCCGGAAATCGTTGATTCTTTGGCGGCAAAACTGGCCGGAGAATTGCGATCGGGCGCGCGGGTGCTGTCAGTCAGTTTTCCAATTAATACCGCTCGGCATCCCGAATTCACATTGAAAAAATCGCAAAAAATCGATAGTATTACGGCGTATCTGTATGAACGGAAGTAGCGCTCTCGTGGCGGAACTGGCATACGCGCTGCGCTTAGGACGCAGTTCCCGAAAGGGATTAGAGGTTCAAATCCTCTCGAGAGCACCAAAAAGAAAAAGTTCCTTGCATTTCTGATTTTCGCGGGGGTGGATTTCTTCTAAAAAGGAGCCGCAGAAACATCAAAAGGCCTGATTGCCAACGGGCAATCAGGCCTTTCTTCTTTATCAGACAGGTAAACTATTCGCGGATTTTTTTCGCTAGGTCAGCCAATTTTTCATCATTTTCTCGTTTGTAATCATGGGAAGAAATGTAGCCCTCGTATTTTTCAAAATATTTGTCTACATTTGATTTGAGGGGCTTCCATTCAGTCATTTTAGTGCCATGCATCGGAAACAATTTTGCGTGGACATGATCAACGCCAAAACCCTCAAAAAACATCCCCGTTCTGCCAACATCGTCAAGTTTTGTATCAAGTAGTTTAGCTGTTTGCTTGGCCGCTTTAACTAGACCGATTAAAACATCTTCAGGAAGGTCAAAAGGATATGACGGGTAATGCTCTTTCGTGATCACGACAGAAAAGCCTTCGGTGTTTGGGAAGATAGAAAGAAAGGAGAGATATTTATCGTCCTCCCATATTTTATGCGCTGGAGCTTCTCCTTTTGCAATTTTACAAAAAATACAATCCATCATATTTTGAATTGATTATATTGTATCAGAAAGTTTCTGACATGGGAAGTAAAGAGTAAAATCAGAAATTCCAATTAAGTATCCGCCGCGCATTCCTTCCGCACCCTCCTGCGCGGCGGATACCAAATCCCCGCAAAAAAGAGCCAAGGCAAAGCAAATCCTTTTCCTCCCGCAAAAATAGTTTTGCTTTGCCTCGTCCGAATTGCATTTCGCTCCGCCATACTGCCCGAGACCTTGAGGGCAGAACACCAAAAAGAAAAATGTCCTTTCCATTTTAGAAGAAATCCACCCCCGCGAAAATCAGAAATGCAAGGAACTTTTTCTTTTTGGTGTTGCCGAGTGAAGCGAGGCGGTGGCGGGGCGATTCGTCGAGCGTACGATTTTGTTTCAAGCCACCACGCGCTCCGCGCGTGGCACATTGTCAGCGATTTTGAAAATAGGTGCGAGCTTGGTAAAATAAATACACCAAAAAGAATAACGGCCCGCGAAGCGGGCCGTTATTCGTAGGGATTTTTCTCGAGCGGATACGCGTTCGGAGATTTGTAGTTGGAGGCGAAGATACGGGAAACCGAGGTGCCGTCGCTATAGGCGATGGTGCGAGTGAATGAAGCTTTCATGGAGCCGTCGGGCTGAATGTCGTACTGATACGGCCCGTCGACTGCAACTTTTCGGCCGTCGCTGGTGCCGTAGAGATCAAAATATATCTTGGTTCCCGAAATGTGTGTTTGAATCAGGATATTGCCGGGCGTATCATTGGTAAATTTCAGGTCGCTCACGCCGGGATAGATGGTGGCGTCAAAGCCCTGGGGGTTGTAGTAGGCGACAGGGAAGGAATGATTTCGGCGTTCGTTGATCGGCAGGCCGGCATAGATCGCAGCTCGAAACAAAGTCGTTGAAACTTGGCAGATGCCCCCGCCGTATTCGTACTCCAGCTTATTGTCCTTGATGACCTTTTCCGGCGCATAGCCGCTCTCGGCGTCTACGGGACCCAGAATGTCATTGAAAGAAAACGTTTCACCGGGCTTGATGATGTGGCCGTTGTAGCGCTGGGAAGAGACTTTAATGTTTTGGATGCGGGACGCGCTGGAGCCGGCGAAGTTTGATTCGCCGGTGGCCAAATGATCGGTGATGCCGAGCTGGGCGATGGTTTGTTCGGTAATGACGGGGTTAACGGGCTGGACAGCAAGTGTCACCTGGCGAGCGTTTGCATAGAGAGCGTGGCGGATGGCATCGCTGCTGGTCTCTACGTCGAGCGTACGGCCCAGGCGCGCGGGGGAAATGATGGTGACTTTGCTGCCGTCGAACGTAAAGCGGGCGTCCACGGGATCACGGTCGACCGTGCCGGCCAGCGTTGCAACATAGGTCTCCAAGCGGTCAGAGACGCGCGTATCGGTCTGGCCGGTATAGGTGCGGGTATATGATTCCAGCCAGGAAGCGATCTCGGATTTCGGGATCGTAACGGAAACATCATCGACGGTCGCCTGAAGGTCATGGGTCGCCGCTTGTTCAAGAGTCTCGGAGAAGTTCGCCACCGAAGCCGTGGCCGGATGGAGACGGGGAGCAAGCAGGAAATAGCCCCACGCGCCGAGAGTAAAAGCCAAAACCGCGGCTGCGCCGATAAACAAAAAATGCCTGATAAAATGGCGGAATGAAGATGAGAAAATTGCCATGGCTTACGAGGAGACCTGGATCTTTTTACCGCGCTTGTCGAGTTTCGGCAGTCGAATGGTAAGAATCCCGTTCTTGTAGGAAGCTTTGGCGCTGTCAGCGTCTACGTCGACAGGAAGAATAATGGCGCGTGAGAAAGAGCCCCAGTAGAGTTCCTGATGATAGTAGTCGCCGGAGCGGACTTTTTCTTGCTGGTGGCGGGTACCCTTGATGGTAACCATATCGCGAGTCACGGAAATATCAATATCATCTCGAGAAACGCCGGCAATCGTGGATTGGATAACGATCTCATCGTCGGTTTGAAACACGTCAACCGTCAAATGGCCTTCGCTTGCCGTTTTGGCAGGTTTGGAAACCGTGAGTTCCGCTTCGTATTCAGGTTGTTCGTGAAGTACATCGTCCATGTTATGCGCTGATTATGTCCGGTTGAGGGGCGAGCGCGGGAATTGCGCCGCGCCGTCTTTCTTGTATTTTAGCAAATAAAATCATGACAAGGAATAGCATTATCAATAATACACCCAGCGCCGATAAAAGTCCCGCGAATTGATTGCCGGCGACAGAGAGAAATACGTTAAATGCGAAGTGGAATAACGTGGCGATGGCAAGGCCGATGATTGCCAGGCGGGTGCGGTGATGATGGTAAAACCACGAGAGGGCCAGAAAATAGCCGGTGATGGCGCAGGATAGGCCGTGCAGCAACGTCGCGCCGACCGAGCGGAGAGCCCAGATGATCAATACTGCCGACGTACCGTCGGGAATGGTGCGGAAAAGCACGAGGACATTCTCGATGGCGGCAAAGCCCAAGCCGGCTGCGATCATATAGATCATCGCGTCGACCGGCTCGTCGAATTCAGGGCTTCGCAGGGCGATCAGCCAGACGGCGAAATATTTAAGAAATTCCTCGACAAACGCCGCCCACAAAAAGAAAGCGGGGCTGCCGGCAGCAAAACCGAGCGGCGAGCACTGCAGCGGCATCAGCTGAAACACTTCGCCCGGCAAGCACTGGCGCAAGGCCCACTGGAGCATGACCGCCGGGATTGAGACGATAATGCCCATGAGGAAGGTTTTGGTGAGAAGGTAGGCGGGCTCGGGGTGGCGGTCTTTGCGAAGGAACAGCAAAAACCAAATCAGACTCGGAATGAGTCCTAAGGCAACCAGCGCAATAGCGATCGGGACGGGCATCCTTCCATTATACGCCAAGACGTCGGGCGCTGGTAGGGATTACTGCGGCCAGGTTTCAATCATGAGGATGCGCTTGTCGGGCACGGGAAGCTTGGACCAGAGTTCTTCGGTCACGAACGGCATGAACGGGTGCAGGAGCTTGAGCGAGGCGACCAGAATGTCCATCAGCGTCCGCTGCGCGGACGCTTTCATCGCGGGATCCTGGCTTGCCAGCCGGCTTTTGGAATCTTCGATAATCTTGTCGGCGAACGCGTGCCAGACATAATGGTAGATTTTTTCCGCCGCCATGTAGAGGCGGAATTCCTCGATGTCTTTGGTGGCGTCTTTGATCAGCGTCGAGAACTCGTCTTTCAGGGCTTGGTCTTCGGGTGTGAGCGGAGCGGACAGATAGCCCCTCTCCTCGGGAACGCTCATGAGCACGAATCGGGCGATGTTCCATAATTTATTGGCAAAATTCTTGTAGCCCCTGATCTTGTCTTCGGAAAGAGCCGCATCCATGCCCGGGGTATTGCCGACGATTAGCCCCATGCGCAGCGCGTCGGTACCGAATTTTTCGATCAGATCAAGCGGATTGACGACGTTGCCTTTCGATTTGGACATTTTTTTGCCCTGGGCATCGTTGACCAAGCCGTGGAGATAGACAGTCCGGAACGGTTCGGCGCCGGCTCGATAGAGACCGAACATGACCATGCGCGGCACCCATTTGAAAATGAGATCGCGGCCGGTTTCCATGACATCGGTCGGGTAATATGCTTTAAAATCCGCGCTTTCAGGATAGCCGAGAACAAGATACGGCCATTGGCCGGATGAAAACCAAGTATCGAAGGTATCAGTGTCTTGCTGAAGCGGGCTCTGGCAGCGCGGGCAGTCGTGAAGCGTGTTTTCCAGGTCCGGCGCGCCGTAATCGCACGACGGACACACTTTGGCGGGAATCGGAATGCCCCAGACAATCTGGCGCGAAATATTCCAATCAATGGGATGCTCCATCCAGTAGGTGAATACGCGTTCGAAATGTTCACTGACAAAAGAAATTTTCTTTGCTTTGACAGCTTGCAACGCTTGGTCGGCAAGCGGCTTCATTTTTACGAACCACTGCACAAGAATTCGAGGTTCAATGACGCTGCCACATTTGGAGCAAGTCGGCACGGCGTGTTTGTAGGGTTCGGTTTTTTGGATAAGGCCGAGATTTTGCAAATCTTCGGCGACCTGTTTGCGGGCCTCTGCAATCTTTAAACCCGCATATTTGCCGGTTTCTTGGGTAAGCTTGCCGAATTGATCAATCACCGGCTTGATGGGCAAGTTGTGCCGGAGGGCCAGCGCAAAGTCATTGGCGTCGTGGGCGGGGGTGATCTTGAGGGCGCCGGTGCCGAATTCTTTCTCTACCGCTTCGTCGGCGATCACCGGCAGATTCATTGATCCGATCGGAGTTTGCACCTCGATCATTTGCCCAACGTATTGTCGGTAGCGTTCATCAGTCGGATGCACGGCGATCGCGACATCGCCGAACATCGTTTCCGGACGCACGGTCGCCACCGTGAGCGGGCCGTAGGTGAGATAATACAGAGTATCTTCTTTTTCGACGTCCTCCGTCTCGACATTGGAAAGCGAGGTTTGGTGTTTGGTGCACCAATTGACCATGCCGGGCCCGCGATAGATCAAGCCGTCGTCGAACATCTTTTTGAACGTCTGCTGGGTTTGCCGGACAATATCTTCATCCAGCGTGAATTTCTCGCGGGACCAATCGCACGAAGAGCCCATGCGCCGGACTTCATTTTCCATGTGTTCCTTGTTTTCCAGCGTGAATGCCAGAATCTCGTCGTATAATTGCCGTCGATCCATCTTAAAACGGGAGCGCCCTTCTTTTTCGAGTTTTTTCTCGTAGACAACTTGAGTTTCAAATCCGGCGTGATCGGCGCCTGGGACCCAGAGCGTTTTGAAACCCTGCATCCGCTTGAAACGGATCAGGATATCCTCCAAAGTCATGGTGAGGGCGTGGCCGGCATGGAGATGGCCGTTGGCGTTGGGCGGCGGCATGATAATCGTGTAGGGCTTTTGGTGGCGTTCGGGCAGGTTATCGGGATTAAAAAAACCGCTCTCCTCCCAGAGCTTATAAATTTTTGATTCTGTTTCTTGGGGGTTGTAGTTCTTTTCCAATTCGATCGGCATAGTCAGAGTATATCGTTTTTCAGGCCTAAAATCCAAGATTTGCGTTCATATCGACCGATTGCCAGTCAGTCGAAGAATCGCCGTAAGCGTATTCGATATAGCCGGCCAGGGCGATCATGGCCGCGTTGTCGGTGGTGTAGGCCAAGGGCGGCTGATGGCAGGCCAGGCCGGCGCGGCGAGCCGCGCCGGCCAATTCTTCGCGCAGCAAGGGATTGGCTGAAACGCCCCCTGACAGCAACACCGTGGCAACGCCGTATTGTTCGGCCGCGCGGATTGTTTTTTTTATCAGCACTTCGATTGCCGCATTCTGAAACGAGGCGGCGACATCTTTTTTGACGTGATCGTCAATTTCAACGCCGCGCTCTTTCAGATCGCGCAGAAGATACAGCACTGCGGTCTTGAGACCCGAATAGCTGAAATTAAAATCTTTGCTGGCCAGCATCGGGCGGGGCAAAGGAAATCGATCCGGATTGCCCTGGGTTGCCAACTTTGAGATAACCGGTCCGCCGGGATAGCCAAGGCCTAAGAGCCGGGCGACTTTATCGAAGGCTTCGCCGGCCGCATCATCCATCGTTTCGCCGATCAGTTCGAAGTCGTTCAGGCTTTGCATCAAAACCAATTCCGTGTGGCCGCCCGAGACGATCAGGTTCAAGGCGGGGAATGCAATCGGTGTCCCGCCGAGCCAGGAACTGAAAATATGGCCTTTCATATGGCTTGTGCCGATCAGCGGCTTCCCGTATTTCCAGGCAAGAGTTTTAGCAAATGCAATGCCGACCAGGAGAGCGGGGCCAAGCCCGGGCCCATGCGTAACCGCGATCACGTCGATCTCTTTTTTAGCGTCGGTAATGCCGGCCGCGGCGAGCGCGGACTCAAGCACCTGGCCGATATTCTTGGCGTGTTCTCGGGCTGCTAGGGCCGGTACGACGCCGCCGTAAGGAGCGTGAAGATGAATTTGGGAAGAGACAATATTGGATCGAACCGAAACGTGCTCGAGATCTTCGATCTCGAGCACGGCGATAGCGGTTTCGTCGCAGGAAGTTTCAATGCCAAGGATGGTCATACGGCCTGAATGCTACCATTTTTGTTGCCTTTTTTCAATTTTTATGCGATAATTCGAATACTTGTTGGCGCCATCGTCTAACGGTTAGGACAGCGGCTTTTCAAGCCGTCAATCGGAGTTCGATTCTCCGTGGCGCTGCTACAATAGATTTCTATTTCTAAAGCTCTGGAGTCAGAATACAAATAAAAGACCGGCCCTCGGGCCGGTCTTTTATTTGGCTGCGTTGAGAATCTTCATGAACACCTCGGGGTTGTGTTCAGCGAGGTCGGCGAGGATCTTGCGGTCCAGGCCGATGTTTGATTTCTGAAGCTTATTGATCAGCTTGGAATAGGTGGTGCCGTTCTGGCGGGCGGCGGCGTTGATCTTGATGGTCCATAAACTGCGCATATCGCGCTTTTTCTTTTTGCGGTCCGCGAACTGGAAGCTCCAGGCGTGGAGAACGGCTTCCTTGGCTTGGCGGTATTTGGATTTGCGCGTCCACAAAAAGCCTTTGGTGTGCTTGAGCAGTCGTTTGCGGCGGCGGTTGGCGATGACGCCTCGTTTAACTCGTGGCATGTTAGATTAATTAAAAATTAAAGCTTTAGCTTTGTCGGTCAGCTCGCGGGGGGCCTGGCGGTCGCCGCGCTTGGAGCGGGTGCCGTTGCCGGAATCCTTGGCGTTGAAGTGGTTTTGGCCCGGCGCGCGCTTAAAAATCTTTCCGCTTGAGGAAATCTTGATTCGTTTCAGAAATGCTTTTTTTGTTTTGCCTGATGTTGCCATGGTTATTTTTTCTTTGAAATCATGACGATCCAACCGTAGGGGCCGCGCTGGGGCGGCTGCTGGACCGTATATTCGTCGGGAATGGTCGAGAGGAACTGCTCGAGCTTCTGGCGGCCGATATGGGCGACGCCCTTCTCGCGTCCGCGAAGCGTCAATTCGACTTTGACGACGCTGCCGTCTTTTAAAAATTCACTGACCTGCTGGGCTTTGAAGGCAAGGTCGTGAATGCCGGTTTTGAAGCCGACGCGCACCGTTTTCTGCTCCTGGCGCTGTTTTTTGGCGCCGCCGGATTTCTTTTCCTGTCGTTCTTTCTGGTAGATGTACTTGCCGTAGTCCATGATCTTCGTGATCGGAGGCTGGACGTTCGGACCCACTTCAACGAGATCCAGATCGTGTTCTTTGGCTCGGACAAGGGCCTCCTGAAGAGGCATGGTACCGAGCTGTTTGCCGTCAGGGGCGATGACGCTGACCTGGGCGGCCCGAATCTGGTTGTTGATGCGTAGTTGTTTTACCAAGATGAAAGCGAAAGCTAAGCAGTAGCTATTGTACCATGGGTATTAAAAAAAGAAAAGCCCCCGACTGGATTTAGGCGGCGAGCGCTTTGGAACCGCCTAAATCGCGGATTTTTTCGCCGACCTCGTTCAAGAGGGATGCGTGGAAAGAGGTGCCGGTTTTAGCGAGGGTAACGGTATCGGTGTGTTTTAATGCTTTGCCGGCGCCTTCAACCAAGCGCCAATGAATGAGGGCCGCACCTTCGAAAAACCCCAGCCACTCCAGCAATTCGGCGGGATTGTCCCATTCTTCGCCGACGTATAGCTCTAGCATCTTGCGGAGTTTTTCGGCAGTCTTCTCGGATTTCGGGAGCGTAATGGTTTCGGTACCCAGTTCGGCGGCCAGGGACTCGATGGCGACGCGGTGCTCACTGATGTCGTGGAGGATTTGGTTGACGCCGCGCTCGGTGAATACGGAATTGAGCGCGGCTCTGCCGCGCTCAAAAATCTCTTCGCCCACGCGCGCGAACGCAAGCACTTCTCCCAACTTTTTGGCGGTGAATTCGTTGATCATGCGGTATAAGGCAAGACGCCTTGGTTATTATTTGATTACATCATACCATCGGACAGTTGCATTGCAATCGGGTTTCCGTTATCGTGGAATAACTAAACTAAAATACCTATGACCAACAAAGATTTTTTCTTGAAACTGTGGGCCGGCGAGGGGAAAGCGTTTGAAAACGTGTTCAAAGCGATTAACGAAAAGAAATGGCACGCCCATAAACCCGATCCGAAGTCTAAAACCGCCAAAGAACTGGCGATATATATGGTTGCCGAGCTTGACCATGTCGCGCAGCTCATGAAGAAGGGCGCGCTGGATATGGGCAAGCACAAGCCCAAGCCGATGAAGAATCTGGCGGAGCTGGTCAAATTGTTCAAAAAAGATTTCGCGGCCGCCGGCCGGGCCGTGGCTAAACTGACCGACAAGGAATGGGAAAAAGGCGTCGCCGCGCTTTCGGGCCCCTTCGGGGAGTGGAAAGACACCAAGCAGAACATCGCCTGGGGCTATCTCGTTGATTTGATCCATCATCGCGGCCAGCTTTCGACGTACCTCCGCGCCATGGGCGGCAAAGTTCCGTCCATCTACGGGCCTTCGGCCGACTCGATGCAGTAATGGAGATTCGCGTTTTGTATGAAGACAATCATGTCATTGCGGCGTACAAACCAGCCGGCGTTTTGGTTCAGAAAGGTGAGGCCGGCGGCCATGACGATGATACTTTGTATTGGCAGGTAAAGCAGTTCATCAAGCGGCGGGATGACAAGCCCGGCGACGCGTTCTTGGGCGTGCTGCATCGCCTTGATCGGCCGGTATCGGGGATCGTTCTGTTCGCCAAAACGTCCAAGGGCGCCGCGCGTCTTTCCGAGCAATTCCGAGCCCACACCATCGTCAAAATATATCATGCGGTCGTGCATGGCAAAGTCAGCGAACCGCGCGGATCGCTGATTCACTTTCTGATCAAAGATCAGGAGAAGAAAAAAGCGATTATCGGTCGGACTGGAGATAAGTCAATCCTTCACTACGAGGTGGTGCGGTCGAATTTCGACTTTTCGTTATTGAAAATCCGGCTTGAAACAGGACGCTTTCATCAGATCCGCGCCCAATTAAGCCATGAGGGCCATCCGATCGCGGGAGATGCCAAATACGGTTCTTCAGACCCGCGGCCGGACGGCTCAATCTGCTTGGCCGCCACGGAGCTTCGGTTTGCGGCTGCGACATCGGGCGAAACGGTGATGGTATCCCATCCGTATCCGCCAGAGTGGGAGAAATATGTTTCTTGATTTTTCTTTGAAAAGGTGATATAATGCGGACATGGGAGTGACGGGTTTTGACAATGGCTCTCATCAAAACGATGCTAGAGGTGGATGGCCGTTAACCACTGTAAATCCTCGACCAATCATAACTGGCAACTATACCAGTAATTACGCTTTCGCCTAACGCGTAAAGCGCATCCTGCCGCGATGCTCGCTAGCGGGTATCAGGGTGTCATCAGCGAGCTCTAGCGGATTGCGCCGTTTCCTCGCATTCCGTTGAATATATACGGGAAACGCACGTAATCATATTTTGTCGGTTTCCTATGATTACGCTCAACAAACCGACTGTTCTAGGAGATCTCGTTTCGATAGGCTATTGGACGGCGGCTCACCTCCGCCCACTTCCACTATACAAAAGGCCGCGTACGCGGCCTTTTGGTTTGAGTCAGCAAACCAATGTGGGGTTCAGAGCTTCTTCCGGAGATACGGTTTCGGATTCAAGCTGTTTGATCAATATATCCACTTCTCCCAATTTATCTAAAACCACTCGAAAATACGTGCCTTCAGCTATGCTTCCGTATTCGATTTCAACCGGGTATTTTGCTAATAAGGAAAGAATTTTTTCGCGCTGAGCGCGGAGTTTGCGTGCAAACTCTTGCCGCGCGGCAAGCCGTCGGAGGCTCGACATAAAAGTTCTGCCGGAATTCTATGAGTTTTCGATGAAGAAATCAATCTTCGGTCAGACCGCGCTGACGGGCGCGGGCGAGATCTTTTTTCTTGAGCGTTTCGCGCTTGTCGTGCTTCTTTTTGCCGCGGGCGATGCCCAGGACCAGCTTGACCCGGTTGCGGTGGCTGACAAGTTTCAAAGGAATCAGGGTCAGCCCTTGAGCTTGAGATAGCCCGAGGAGCGTGTTGATTTCTTTTTTGGATAGGAGAAGCGCGCGCGTGCGCTGGGGGTCATAATCGTCAGGCGTATTGCCGGGCTGGTAGGGCGCGATGGTTGCGCCGATCAGCCGGGGCGCGCCGTTTAAAATTTTGACGTGAGCGCCTTTGATGGAGGCCTTGCCGGTTTTGATCGCTTTGACTTCGTGGCCTTTCAAAACCAACCCCGCCTCGAGCGTTTCGAGGATTTCATAATCGAAATATGCTTTGGGATTGTCGGCGTAGTCAGACATGGCTTAACTGTACACCAGATCGGGCCTTTAAAAAAGCGCACGCCCCGGGCTAGAGGGCGTGATAGTCAACGAAGAATCTTAGTGGGGAGGGAATGGCCGAGTCCATTTGGCGCCGAGTAAGAACGATCGCATCTGATACGAGTTGAGGGTAATGCCGGCCCAGATAATTCCGGTCAGTGCTTCGATACAGCATTGCATACCGGCCGTCGATGAATTGGCACCAACTCCAAAAGCGCATCATCACTCCGTTGGAATCGCGCAGCTGGACAAACCGGCTGTCCCAATCGAAGGGGCCGATAATGTCGGCAAGAGCCGGATGGTTCGATTCAAGCTGGGTCTTTATCTCGCAGAACAGATTGTCCCAGATGGGACGATAGACTGAATAATGAGGGAACAGCGGAATATGCGGCCGCTGGCCCAGAGTTATCAGCGTCGGATAGCCGGCAACGGCGTCATCCTGAAAATAGGCCATGATCGCGAACGCAAGATCGGCCGCGTCGAACCGAGGAAGTGGCTGCTCGCTTGAAGCCATGGAACTGCCGATAATATGCAGCAAATTAGATAAGTTGTCAATCAGTTATTTGCGTTCTTCCAAGACCGGCTTGAGCGTCAACGTTTCGTCTTTGCGAAGGACCGTCAATTCGATAGTGTCGCCGACTTTGAGTTTCTGAAGTTCTTCGGAGAGATCGGAATCTTCGGCTAATTCTGCGCCGTTGACATGGGTGATGATGTCGTTTTCTTTGAGGCCGGCGCGATCGGCGGGCGATCCGGCAACGACGGCAACCGAGTTCGGGCGGTGATCGCGGATCACGAGCGCGCCGGCGCTGCGGGACAGATTGTATTGGTTCTTGTATTTCTTGTTGAGCATGACGTACAGAATGCCGAGGAAGGGTTTGATGATGCGGCCATACTTGATGATGTCTTCCAGGTCCTGCTTGGCCCAGTTGATGGGAATTGAAAAGCCGATGTTCTGGGCTCCGTAGATGATGGCGGTGTTGATGCCGACGGCTTCACCGTCCAGATTGATGAGCGGGCCGCCGGAATTGCCCTGATTGATGGCGACGTCCGTCTGGAGCATGCCCCGGAGGTGTTCCATTTCGCCGTCGGTGCCCAGCGCGGCGGAGATGGAGCGGGAAAGGCCGGAGATGATGCCTTTGGAAACGCTGTTTCGGAACATGCCCAGCGCGTTGCCGATGGCCAAAACCGTCTGGCCGAGCTCGATCTTTTTGGAATTGCCGAGCTGGACCGTCGGCAGACCGGTGGCTTCAATTTTGACGACGGCAATGTCGCTGACGGGATCGCGGGCCAGAACTTTGGCGGGATATTCCTGGCCTTCGGACGTGATAACCGTGTATTCGGCGTCGGTATCGAAGACGACATGCTTGTTGGTAAGGATAAGGCCGTCAGGATGAACGATGAAGCCCGAACCGCCGCCGACATTTACTTTTTCTTTCTGGGTCGCGGGCGCTTCATTGGGCGCGAGGGGGTTGGCGAAGGGCGGCATCAGGAACGACAGCGGCCCCTGCTTGTGCAGATTTTGGATATATTTGGAGATGACGATGCTGACCACGGCCGGAAGAACTTTTTTGACCGCTTGGACGGGAAGATTGTCATATTGGGAAGAATTGAGATGTTGATCCATAGCTTGTATACTAGCACATTATGCGCAAAAAACTAGCGAGATCGTTTTACGCCCGCAGCGGGCCGGTCGTGGCGCGAGAGCTCTTGGGCAAGTACTTAATCCGGCGGACGGCGCGCGGCGTGTACGCCGCGCGCATCGTCGAAACCGAAGCCTATCACGGCTCCGACGATAAGGCCGCGCACGCTTCAAAAGGGAAGACGAACCGGACGGCGATTATGTTCGGTCCGCCCGGCTTCGCGTATGTCTATATTATCTACGGTATGCATCATTGCTTGAATGTCGTTACCGCCGCCGACGGCGAGCCGTCGGCGGTATTGATCCGCGGCCTGGATGATCCAGCCTGTTCCGGGCCGGGGAAGTTATGCCGCGAACTGAAGATCAGCCGGGACCAGAACGGCTTGGATTTGGTGGCCAGCAAAGAATTATGGATCGAAGACCGCGGTGAACGGCCGAAGGCCGTTCACCGCACGCCCCGCGTCGGCGTCGACTATGCTGGTGCCTGGAAAGACAAAAAATGGCGATTTGTGATACAGTAGGAAGGAAATGACCGCTTCCATCAAAGAAATCCTCAAGAATGAAATCCGCTCCGCGTCCGGCCATGAAGCGGACGTTTTGCCTACGCCCGACGCGGCGCTGGGCGACTATTCCACGAATGTCGCCTTTATCCTCGCCAAAGAACAAAAGAAAAAACCGGTTGATGCGGCAGCCGAACTGAAAACCGCGCTGGAACCGCGGCTTGCCGCCGTCGCTTCGATCCAGGCCGCTCCGAACGGTTTTCTGAACTTTTTTCTGAAGCCGGAATTTCTCCGGCAGCGCTTGAATGAGATTGCCGCGGATGAAGGCTACGGTATGGATACCGTCGGCGCCGGCAAAACGGTTATCGTCGAATATTCTTCGCCGAACATCGCCAAGCCGATGCACATCGGCCATTTGCGCTCGACGATCATCGGCGACGCGCTGGCGAATATATATGAAGCAATCGGATATCGGGTAATCCGCTGGAACTATGTCGGCGACTGGGGCACCCAGTTCGGCAAGGTCATCGCCGGCTACAAAAAATGGGGAGAAGGGAAAAGCGACATTGCCATGAGCGACATGCTCGAGTGGTACATCCGTGCCGGCAAGGAACTTCCCGACGAGGAAGGCCAGAAGGAATTCAAAAAACTTGAAGACGGCGACCCGGAGAACAGAAAACTCTGGGAGAAGTTTAACGCAATTTCGCTCCAGGGGCTCAAAGAAACATATCGAATGCTGGGTACGAACGCCTTTGACGTCTACAAAGGCGAAGCGCATTACGAGCCCCAGCTGAAAATGATCATCCAAAAACTCGAAAAAGAAGGAAAGGCGAAAGAAAGCGAGGGTGCCCTCATTTTTGATCTTGAAAAATACAATTTGCCGCCGGGGTTGCTTCGCAAGTCCGACGGCGCCACCTTGTATCTGACCCGCGATCTGGCCAGTCTGGAGGATCGCCTCCAGAACTATGCTCCCGCTGAAATCCTGTACGTCGTCGCCAATCAGCAGGCGCTCCATTTTGAACAGCTGTTTGCGATCGCCCGGGAATTGAATTTGAACGGCGCCGAATTGGTTCATGTGAAATTCGGCATGGTACTCGGCGAGGACGGCAAAAAATTGGCGACGCGCGAAGGCAAAGTAGTGCCGCTGCAGGACGTGATGGATAAGATCGTCGCTTTGGCTGAAGAGATCGTGAAAAAAAAGAATCCTGATCTGCCGGAGGCAGACCGCGCGCGCGTCGCGCGCGCGGTCGGGATCGGCGCGCTAAAATACAACGATCTGAAGCAGCATCCCTATTCGGATATCGTATTCGATTGGGATGCGATGCTTGACCTATCGGGCAATAGCGGGGCGTATTTGCAGTACACGTATGCTCGATTGGCGAATATCATCGCCAAAGCTGGCGCGGCGGAAACCGGTAACACCGAATTGCTTTCAGAGAATATCGAATTAAAGTTAATGAAACAGCTTCTGGAATTTCCTGATGCGGTCGGCCGCTCCGCCCAGGTCCACGCGCTCAACGGTCTTGCCTTGTATTTGTATGAACTCGCCGCCGCGGCCAGCAATTTTTACGAGACGGTCCGAGTCTTGGACGACGAGAACGCCTCTCGCAAAAACGCGCGCCTGACCCTTATCCGAACGGTCGCCCGCACGCTCCAAACGGGCCTGAAGCTCCTGGGCATCGAAACACTCGGCCGCATCTAAGCGGCTTTGAAAAATTCTCGCATTTATGCTACATTCTTCGAATGTACGACTTTAGGAAAGTCGAATCACAAGTCAGAAATTTCTGGAAGGAGCAGAATATTTTTGAAAAATCTCTCGAGAAAACCCGCAAGGGCAAGCGCTTTGTATTCTGGGAAGGACCGCCGACCGCCAACGGTGTGCCGCATACGGGCCATTTTCTGACCCGCATCTACAAGGATTTGTACGGCCGATACAAGACCATGCGCGGATTTTTTGTCCTCCGCAAGGCCGGCTGGGACACGCACGGCCTGCCGGTCGAGATTGAAATCGAAAAAGAACTTGGCTTCACCAACAAGAAGCAGATCGAAGAATACGGCATTGCCAAATTCAACCGCAAAGCCCGCGAAAGCGTCTGGAAATACAAGACGCAGTGGGAAGATATGAGCCGCACGATGGGATTTTGGCTCGATATGGATCATCCGTACATTACCTATGAGACGCCGTACGTGGAATCGGTCTGGAACATTCTTTCCGAAATTTGGAAAAAGGAACTCCTTTATTCCGCCCACAAAATCATTCCGTTCTGCGTGCGCTGCGGTACGGGATTATCCGCCCATGAGGTCGCGCAGGGATACAAACTCGTCAAGGATACGACGGCCTACGTGAAATTTAAATTGGTTGATCGGCCGAACACGTTTGTATTGGCTTGGACGACGACGCCCTGGACGCTGCCCGGCAACGTCGCTCTGGCGGTAGGGAAAGATATTCGATACTCATATATACAAAAGAATGGTGAGACGTTGATTGTCGCGTCCGATCTAGTTTCGAAAGTTCTCGGCGAAGGGATATCGAGCGAAAAGGAAACAGCCGGTTCCGAATTAGTCGGTTTGAAATACGAGCCGCTGTTCAATGTGCCCGAACTGCAAGCTGAAACTTCCCACAAAATCTATGCCGCGGATTTCGTTTCTACGACCGAAGGCACTGGTATCGTCCATATCGCGCCCATGTACGGCGAGGACGACTATCAGCTTAGCATGCGCGAGAATCTTCCGCGCGTCCACACGGTTACCGAGCAAGGTATGTTTGCGGCGGGTCTGGGCGACGGCTTGGCCGGCAAGCCGGTGATCGACCATGAACGAAAAAACAAAATAACCGAAGCATATATTCTCCAAAAACTTTCGGACAAGGGATTGCTTTTGAAGACCGAAGAATATGAACACGAATACCCGCATTGCTGGCGCTGCGGTACGCCGCTCCTGTACTACGCCAAGGGTTCATGGTTCATCAAAACCTCGGCGATTAACCGCGAACTGATCGATAATAACGAACGGGTGAACTGGATTCCGGAACATCTGCGCGAGGGGCGTTTCGGCCAGTGGCTGAAAGAAGCCAAGGATTGGACGCTCTCACGCGAGCGGTACTGGGGCACGCCGCTGCCGATCTGGGCCTGCGATCAGTGCGGCGAGAAAAATCTGCTCGGTTCCGTCAAAGAACTTGAGAAACGTTCCCAATCGTCCAAAAACACCTACTATGTTATGCGCCACGGCCCCACCACGCGGCGGGAAAATATAGACCGCATTATCAGTTCGCGCCTGGAATCCGATACGTATCACCTTACCGAAGAGGGTAAGGTTGAAGTCGAGCGTTCGCTTGAGTTGCTGAAGCTGGACGGCGTGGATATGATTTTCGCGTCGCCGTTTTTGCGTACCAAGGAAACCGCCGAGATCGCTGGTCGGATTTTGCATACCAAAGTCGAGATCGACGCGCGGCTGGCGGAGGAACTGCATTCGCTGGAGGCGGAGGGCAAGTCGGAGAATTTGAATCCCGAGACCGAAGACGGCGTCGAAAGCCGCTCGTCGATCCGCTCGCGGCTGATGGCGTTCATGCGCGATGCCGAATCGAAATACCGCAACAAGAAAATCCTGATCGTAACGCACGGCGCTCCGGCGTGGTTTTTGGAAGTCATGGCCCGGGGCGTGGCCGAATCGGAGCTGGCGGCCAATCCCGAGCTGTTCCCGTATGCCATGCCGAACTTGGCGGAGATTAAGAAACTCGACTGGCGCCGCATTCCGCGCAACGAATACGGCGAACTCGATCTCCATCGTCCGTTCATCGATGATGTCATTTTGAAATGTCCGAAATGCCGTTCCAAAATGCGCCGCATTCCGGATTTGATCGACGTCTGGTTCGATTCCGGCGCCATGCCCTATGCCCAATGGCATTACCCCTTCGAGAACAAAGATATTTTTAAAAAACAATTTCCCGCCGATTTTATCGTCGAAGGCATGGATCAGACGCGCGGCTGGTTCTGGACGCTACTGGCGATTTCGACCTTGCTGGGCAAAGGCGCGCCATATCGGAACGCCATGGCGCTTGGTTTTACGCTCGATGAGAAAGGCGTCAAAGAATCCAAATCCAAAGGCAACTATATGCCAGTGCCGGAGATCATGGCCCTTCACGGCGTAGACGTACTTCGATGGTACTTCGCGTCTTCAATGGCAATCGGGGAGAACAAGGCCGTCATCCACCGTGAGATAACCGATAAGCTGAAAGGATTTTTCTTCACGCTTCAGAATTGCATTCGCTTCTACGAACTCTATGCCGGACCGGCTAATTTCAACGATCCGATCGGAAAGCTGAATTTACTCGACAGGTGGCTGCTCTCGCGTTTTAACCGTCTGGTACGGGACACGGGAGACCGGCTCGAAGCCTTTGAAGTGCCAACGGCTGCCCGCGAGCTGGAGCAATTTGTAATTGAAGATTTGTCGAATTGGTGGGTCCGCCGGTCGCGCAAGCGCCGGGAGGCCCTGCCGATCTTGCGGATGGTCTTGCTTGATTTGGCGCGCGTCCTGGCTCCGTTCACGCCGTACTTGGCAGAAGATACGTGGCACAGGCTCGGCGGCACGCCGGAATCGGTCCATTTGGCCGATTGGCCCAAGTTTACAAAGAAATACATTAAGGATGATATTGAAAGGGAAATGGCCGCCGCGCGCGACTTGGGCGCGCGCGGCCTGGCTCTACGCAAAGAAAAGCAGATGAAAGTCCGCCAGCCGCTGGAATCGGTTTCATTCAAGCGCGACAAATTCAGTCGCGACTTAGAAGCGATCATTAAAGAAGAACTCAACATTAAAAAGATCAAATACGATAAGGCCCAGCCCGACGACGTCGTTATGAGTTTTGAGCTGACTCCGGCTCTGGTCCGCGAGGGCTACGCCCGCGAGCTCATGCGCCAGATCCAGGATATGCGTAAGGAAGCGAAATACCGGATCGACGAGGCCGTCGTCTTGCACTGGCATGCCGATCAGCCCGCGATCATCAAGGCGATCGAATCATGGACCGAAGAGATCAAGAGAGACACCCTCCTTTCGCACATGGAGCGCAGCCAAAAGTCCGGCGCGTATGATCTCGAAAAAGAAGCCGACCTCGGCGGCGGCAAAACCATCTGGCTCGGAATTAAAAAATAATGATAACAAACGCAATTGTGATTAAAAAAACGCCGATGAACGAGTATGATCAGATGGTAACCTGCTACTCGGAGGATTTCGGCGGCATGCGGGCGATCGCCCGCGGCAGTTTGCGGCCGGCATCGGTCCAGTCCTTGCATGTGGATGCATTGAACCTGATCGAATTCGAGGTCATTCAAGGCCGAACGTATCCGATCGTCTCGTCGGCCGAATCGATCGCCGAATATCCGACCCTTAAATCGTCGCTGCCGCGTCTGGCTGCCGTCCAGTTTTTTACCGAAGTATTGGACCGGATCATGTTCGAGAACGAGAAAGACGACGATCTCTGGGATTTTTTGATCGGAATGCTGGAGCATTTCGACGGGATTCCGAATAACGCCGTGCTGGCAAGCTTCCGCCGGAAGCAAAAAGAATTTCTCCAAGTCTTGGGGTACGCGCCGCGCGTGGATCGCTGCGTCGTTTGTTCTGAAGACGCCTTGAGCGGGCCTGAAAAAATGGTGGCCGTCAGTCCGGAGCTGGGCGGCGTCCTGTGTGCCGATTGCTTCCTTGCCGGCGGCCGCGGGCTGTTGTTCGAAAAATCCCACGTTCAAAATCTCATCCGGCCCGCGGCCGAGCTCGCCGCCGCTCGCGGCGGCGCCTTGGACACGTTTTTCGAATATATCGTGGGTTCCCAGCTCAATTCCTTGGTTTTTCTGTATCAAAGTGCTAAGATATAACAATGTCGCATAAAGTCCTCAAGTGGCTGATTGCTTTGGCTGTGGCGCTCGGCGTCGTGGCTGCGCTGCTGTTCTATTTCGGCAGTTCCTCTTTCAGCGAGAGCCGCGTGGTTCTCAAGATCGACGGCCCGACCCAGGCCTCCGTCGGCGATGAAGTCGTGTATAAGATCAGCTACGAAAACACCACCAAGACGACCCTCCATGATCTTAATTTTACCTTCACGTATCCGGACGGCGCCGTGATCATGAAAGACGGCAGCGTCGTCAACAACCCGAGCCGAATCGAGACCGTGAAATCCGACACGCTGGGCGCCGGCGAATCACAGACCCAGGAATATCATGCGTTTCTGGTCGGAGACCGCGGCAACATTAAGACCGCCAAGGCGGTATTGAGCTTCAATGCCGGCAGCATCCGTTCTTCATTCGAAAAAGATGCTACTCTGTCCACGACGATCACCTCCGTGCCTGTAACCATTACCGCCGTAGCGCCGCCCAATGCATCCCCAGACCAGTCCATTTCATATATCGTCGACTATCGCAATGATTCGGCTAATACCATTTCCGGTCTCCAGCTGGTTTTCACGTACCCCGACGGCTTTGTGCCCAAGCGATTCTCGCCCTCAACGTCATCCGGCCAGAATACCTGGCTCTTGAAAGATTTGGCGCCCGGCATGGGCGGCCGGATCACGGTTGACGGCACGCTCGCCGGCCGCGAAGGGGATTCCAAAACCCTGGCCGTAACTTTGAAGCGGGATGTCAACGGCACGCTCGTCGATTACGAAAAAACCACCGCCGGCACGGTAATTTCTTCGCCGCTGTTGAACGTATCCATTGTTGCCAACAACGCTGCCGACTATATTTCTCACGCCGGCGACACGCTCCAATACACCGTCAGCTATCAGAACAATTCCAACTACACCCTCTCCGGATTGGTCCTGTCGGCTCATCTCGAAGGGGACATGTATGACTTCAGCAGCGTCGATCCGCGTAGCGGATTCTTCGATTCCAACGGCCATACTCTTACCTGGAATTCAACGGTCATTCCCGATTTCAACGGTCTCCGGCCGCGCCAGGGCGGCTCGGTCGTGTTTACGATTAAGCTCAAGCCGGCGCTGTCGAGCACTGCTTCCAAGAATATCTTTGTCCACGCGACCGCCGCCCTGGCAACCGAGAACGTCCCGTCCGATGTCGACGGCGATTCCGTTTCGACTCAAGCCGACCTCATTACCAAAATCACTAGCCAGCCGACGTTCAGTCAAGCCGTCTACTACAGCGACGCCTCGTTTGGCTCCCACGGGCCGTATCCGCTCAAAGCCGGCACCGAAACTGTGCTGACCGTCCACTGGAAAATTACCAATCCCGGCAATGACCTGGGTTCGGCCAAGCTCACGGCGACGTTGCCTCAAGGCGCAGTCTGGAAGAGCGTGACAAGCGTCCCCGCCGGCTTGCCCGAGCCGACGTTTAACAAAAATACGTCCCAGATTATTTGGACGCTCGGCACCATTCCTCAAAACGTCGGCATCAACTCCGTGCCGTACGAATTGGTTTTCCAGGTCGGCGTAACGCCCTCGACAACCCAGGTCGGCCAGCCCTTCGTCATTCTCCAATCGCCGTCGCTTTCCGGCGTCGACAATTTCACCAAGCAGACCATCGTCGTGCCCGGCGGAAACCTGACCTCCAATGAGACCGCCGATCGGCCCAATCAAGGCGCGGTGACGCAATAACATGAGCGACGTTTCTCTGGAAAAAATAGTTTCACTCTGTAAGCGCCGCGGCTTTGTATTTCCAAGCTCTGAAATATACGGCGGCTTTGCGGCTACCTACGATTTTGGTCCGCTTGGTTTTTTGTTAAAGAAAAATATTGAACTTGCCTGGCGCGCGTGGAATGTCGGCATGCGCGATGACATGGTTGAAATTGAGGGCGCTATTTTTATGCATCCCAAAGTGTGGGAAGCCAGCGGCCATGTCGGCGGCTTTGCGGATCTGCTTGTTGAAGACCTCAAAACCCACAAACGCTATCGGGCCGATCATCTGCTGGAAGAAGCTCACATCGTTGAAAATGCCGGCTCCTTGAAGCCCGAGCAGATCGACGAACTGATTCAAAAACATAACCTGAAAAGTCCGGACGGCAATCCGCTTTCGGAAGCCAAGCGTTTCAATCTGCTGGTCAAAACTCATCTGGGTCCCGTAGAAGACGAGACCACGGTCGCGTATTTGAAAGGCGAGAGCTGCCAGAACATCTATGTCGATTACAAAGCCGTGCTGGATTCGATGCACTTGAAATTGCCGTTCGGGATCGCCCAGATCGGCAAAGCCTTCCGCAACGAGATTACCGTCAAAAGTTTCTTGTTTCGCACCCGCGAATTCGAACAGATGGACGTTCAGTATTTCTGCAAGCCGGAAGACGCCGACAAATATTACGAAGAATGGAAACAGAATCGCTGGGATTTCTACACCGCATTTCTGGGCTTCGCTTCGGAAAATGTGCGCTGGCGACAGCACGATCCCGACGAGCGCGCATTCTATGCTAAAGACGCCTGGGACGTGGAATTCAAATTCGGCGAGCTCGGGTTCAAAGAAATCGAAGGCGTTCACCACCGGGGCAGCTATGACTTGGATCAGCACAGCAAATTCTCCGGCCAAGATCTGTCCTATTTCGATCAAGAGACGGGCCGAAGATTTAATCCGTTCATCATCGAGTGTTCGGGCGGTTTCAACCGTTTGTTCTTGGCGGCGCTGTTCGAGTTCTATCGGGAGGAAGAAGACCGCACCGTGCTTGCCTTGCCCGCCAAGCTCGCGCCCTATAAAGCGGCCGTATTTCCGCTCCTGCGTAACAAGCCGGAATTAGTAGCCAAAGCCGGGGAAGTTCATGCCGAGCTTAAGAAACATTTCAATGTCGCCTGGGACGACCGCGGCAATATCGGCAAACGCTATTATTCCCAGGATGAAATCGGTACGCCCTTTGGTATTACCATTGATTTTCAAACGCTCGAAGATAACACAGTTACTATTCGTGACCGTGACACGGCTGAACAAAAACGCGTTGCGATTACTGATCTTGTAAGTAATATCTATCAGGCAGTTTTTAATATTGACAGATGAGCTGTGTCATGCTATCCTATAATTAGGAGGACGTATGACGTCTCAGCCAACCGAGTTGGAGAGTGGGTTCAAGGGTTCTGGTGACCCTCCTCCCACTTTTCCGACAGCGGAAAGTGGATCCACATCCAAGTCCAAGCAGTAAATTCTATATCGGGAGGAGGTGAAACAAATGCCTGACAAAGACGTCGACCTCAGTACTGCCAAGGAGCAGGGAAACCTGCCTGGCGGCGACGAGAATGGCCAGTACCGATAGGCCATGCTCGAAAGGGGTGACGGTCCTAGGACCGTCACCCCTTATTTGATATAATTAAATTGTAAAATGAATTTAACTCTCGGTAAATTTAAAGAGAGCCGATTAGATAACGGGCTAAGGATTTTTACATGCGAAGATAAATCTTTGCCCGCAACTCGAGTTGTGTTAGTCTCTAGGGCCGGGTCCCGATATGAATCAAAGCAAGAACGTGGTTATGCCCATATTCTTGAACATATGCTTTTAAAAGGTACTCCTCGTTTTTCCGGCCCAGCATTACTGGCTCGTGAAGTGGATAAAAAGGGGGGTTACATGAATGCTTTTACAAACCAAGAATACATACGATTTGAGCTGGAGATGGCTTCGGGATATACAGAATTTATATTTGAACTTCTGGCCGACATAGTTTTTAATTCTTTGATCGATCTCAATATTCTGGAAAAAGAAAAAAAAGTTATTTTAGAAGAATTCAAAACAACTGAAGCAGATCCCACTCGCTCTTTAGCTAGATTTGGCCTTGAAAAGCTATTTGCGGGGCATCCATTATCTCAAAATGCTCTTGGCGAGGAGTCTTCTATTTTTCAAGCGACTCCCGATTCTCTTCGAAGCTATAAAGAAAAATATCTAATCCCGAACCGTAGTGCCGTTATTGTGGCTGGTGACATGTCTCACGATGCACTAGTGTCCTTAGTTGAAAAACATTTTAGCAACTGGGTAGCTAACTTTTCAGACAAGGATACAAGTTATCCGATATATCATGCATCCCAAAAATTATTCTTTAAAGAAAGAGTTGGCAATCAAACCTTTATCTCGTATAATTTTTATCTTGATGATATCTATAAAAATCAGAAAGAAGAAGCCGCGTTTAGATTATTGAGAAGTTTTCTGGGATATGGGCAATCATCTCTTTTGTACGAAGAACTACGAAATAAGTTATCCCTCATCTATGGCATTAGTGCAAGTGTACTTCTTTTCTCAGACGCAACTTTATTGAGTATCGGAACCTCTACGTCAAATCCTCTATCTGTCATTGCTGAAATTGAGAAAGTGTTTCAATCTCTTTTAGCTAAGTTTAATCAGGAATCACTAGAAGAAACAAAAGCCCAAACCATCGGTTCTTTTCTTAGACATATGATTACCCCTAGCGACAAGTCTGATTTTATAAGAGCTGGTTTTATACTTCGTTCTAAGCTCTACACCCCCGAAGATTATATATCAGAAATTAAATCAGTTTCTCTTGATGATGTTCTTGGTGTCATTAAAAAGTATCTTGATCCTGCGGGTGCTGTTGTTGTGGCTATTGGTCCGAAAGAGTTTACGCTGGGACAATAGGTTTAAAATCCTAAACTGTTGATGAAATATTTGGGGAGTGGAGTATAATGGAAGGAATGGATATTTGGAATCATCATATCTCGTTTGCAACCCGCAAAATGTTGCTGTGGTACGCGATTGTGCTAGCGGCGGGCGTCGTTGGGGTAGGGGCGTGGTACTACTTCGGCCGTGACCAGCTGTATTCGGACACGTTAACCGGCAAAGTTGTCAGCGTTTCAGACAATCAAGTCGTCATCCAGGGCGTGTTCAAGGATGCGCTGCCCGATCAGAAGCAGCTTGTCGAGGTTACGTTCAAAGTAACCGACAAAACGACCTATACCCACCGCGCCATCGTTGCGGACAATACCCAGCCCGCCGGCCAGTTCTATACCCCCAAGACTGAAGAAAGCGCCGGAAGCTTTTCGGATCTCAAACCGGGTGTGATGATCGATTCAGTCAAGGCCGACAATAATTTGAACGGCAAGACCGAAGCCACCGCGCTCGATATTCACTATTCGATCATTGTGATTCCGACTCCCACGCCGCCTGCCCGACCGCAATAGTCATAAAACTGAATATGTTAAAAGAAATGGCAACCACTTTTGGTCAGCGAGTTCTTGATTTCTATGCTCATATTCAGGCTCCGGATACAGCACAATTCGATATTGACGTAATTAATCAGATTTTGTTAAGAAATCAACATGGTAATCATCTTTCTGTGAGACTATTAGAAGCATGGGAGGCCTCTTGAGCTACCTAATTCCCACAGGACCAAAAAAGAATGGTCCTGTGGGATGTGTGAGTTGACGCCGATCAGTCGGTGTCGATGTTGGCATCTTCACAAGTGCTGTCACCACCAGTGGTGCCGCCACTTGTGCTTTTCGAGAGTCCATCCCCCGCACTTTCTTGGACACGAGGAATGGGTTCTGCGAAGTGGAAGAGTAGTGGTACTCGGTCTTCTTCTCGCTTCATGGAATCTCCTTGCCCTCCTAAGTCAAGATGCACCATGCATCCTTCCCGTCTTGCTTATTGTAGGAGAACTAAGTATTTTTTATATATATAATTAATTTATTTGTCAAGATTATTTATTTTCTATTTTTGCTGTTTGCAAGGATTGCTTTGTATTGATAGAGCTCGCTCAGAAATAGTTTTTTTTCCAAAACTGTCATTGTCCGCAAATCGAATCGCTTGTTTGTAATATTTGATTGCTAAATTAGGTTTGTTCATTGCTCGATAAAGATTGCCATAATTTAGCATCATGATCGGATCTTTTGGGTTGTCTTTTTTGATCATTTCGAGTGATTTTTTTTGCATTCTTGAAATCAAGTTGGTGTTTGTATATTAGTGAAAGCTTTGAGAGGATTTGGTACCTATCTTGAGAGGGGACATTATATTTTCTTAAAAGTTCCAGACACATTTTTACAGAATCAGACCAGAGTTTTTTCTGACGATCTGGTTTTGGATTAAAAAGTGCCTGTTGATCGAGGCTCCATGCCTTTTCGAGTTTTTTTGAGTCAGAATTATCAGAAAGGAGTTTGAACATAGAGAAGATTTTGTTTAAACAATGATACAATAGTAGATAATTTTTTATTTGTCAATTTTTAGAATTATATCCCCAATAACCCTCAGAAACCCCCTCAAAAGGGGTACCTGCCCCATATTTGACATTGTGGATAAATCAGAGTATAATAAGGTCAGACGGTATAGGATTGTCCTTTACCAACTTCTGGTACCGACAGTACCGAAAGAGAGGAAGTATGACTCGCGTGAAGTTTTTTGTCATACTTCTCGCGGGTCTGG
>CAZKJF010000014.1:0-18170 GCA_964553025.1 uncultured Candidatus Saccharibacteria bacterium
GACGACAAGCGTCCTGGAACTCAATAAACTCATGCTGGGCATGGCCGTCGCGGCTGTTGCTCTCATTGCTTGGCTGCTGTCAGTCGTCTCGCGCGGCCGTATCGCCTGGCGCTCGACGCCATTCGACAAGGGTATCCTCGGTCTCTTGGGAGCTGTCTTGATCGCGGCGGCTTTTTCCATCTCGCCGTTTACCAGTTTTCTCGGCGTACCGCTCAATCTTTCCTTTTCTTTCATTAGCGTTCTTTCGCTGGCTGTTATTTATTTTGCCGTTACCTACACGGTTGAAGATCGTGGCCGTCTCCTTCTCGATGTATTTGGAATTTCGGTTGCCATAGCTCTTGCGTACGGTTTGTTTCAAGTTTTTGGAGTTTACCTTTTCCGTTTTCCGTTTGCGATTTCTCACGCCTTTAATTCGGTGGGTTCGCCGAATGCATTGGGTGTATTGGCTGCGGTCAGTATTCCGTTTTTGGGCCGCAGCATGGCTCGCGGCTGGATCAAAATCGCGCATTTGATCGGCATGGCTGCCGGCGTATTTCTTTTGATTCTCTTGAATTGGTCAATTTTATGGGTGATCGCAGCGGCGGGGATGGTCGCATTGATTGCTTTTGAAAGCATCAGCCAAGAGAAATTTCGCATTATCCGGTTTATCTTGCCGATGACCCTGATCGTATTGGCGGTATTTTTGACGGTTACGCATTTTACGGTCACGGCCGTTAAGAACCAGCTTCCAATCGAGGTCGCACCTTCTTTCATCTTATCGGGTGATATCTTGAAAGGGGCTTTGCATGAAAAACCCTTTACCGGCTACGGTCCCGAGAATTTTTCGCTTGCGTTTGACCGATACGGCGCCAGCCGTTTGGCAACCTCGACGCTTTCCAGCGCCAAGTTCTTCAGCGCCACCGGCGAAGCCATCTCGGCATTGGCTGAAGGCGGGTTGGTCATGGTTATCGCCTTCGCCCTCTTTTTGTGGGGTCTGGTACAGGGTATTCGCTCATATGTATTGATGCGCTCGTCTCATCGGGTCCCTGCCTATACCGGCGCCCTCTGGGCTTCGGCCGTCGCCACGCTCGTCGCGTTCGTAATTTACCCGATGAACTTTACGCTTTTGTTCGCTTTCTTTTTCCTGTTTGCGCTGGCTGCGGTTGCCCTCTGGGGTGATCGTCTCCGCGAATTCAATATTGAAGACAGTGTGACGCTGTCTCTCTCGGCTTCGCTTGGATTTATCGGCGGTCTGATTTTGATTTTGGTGGGCGTGTATATGGGGGTGTCCGTATATGTGGCTGATGCCGCGTATGCAAAAGCGACTCGCTTGAACGCCAATGACGCCGACAAAGCCGCGCCATTAGTGGCTTCGGCCGTAAGCTGGAACAGCCATAGCGATACGTACTATCGCGCCGCTTCGCAAATCGCAATCCGCCTTTTAGCCAATGAATTAAACGCTCCGGCCGACAAGAACGACGCTCAAAAGAGCACGCGTGTTCAGAATTACATTACGTCTTCAGTGAATTTAGCCAAGACCGCTACGACGATCAATCCCCGCGAAGCCCAGAACTGGTCAAACTTGGCCGGCGTCTATGAAAGCTTGCTGGGCATCGTTGACGGCGTGGATCAGGCAGCCCAGGATGCCTATGTGAAAGCGGCCGAAGCCCGTCCCGGCGACCCCTCCTACTACAATGAGATCGGCAACGTCTATCTCGCCAAAGCCGCATTACTGCGCCGGGCCAATGCGAGCGCCAATGCCAGCCAAATCAATTCCGCTTTGGCTGTAGCCGAGACGAATTACAAGAAAGCAATCGACATCTCCGGCAATTTCGGTCTCGCCATCTATAACCTTTCCAGCGTTTATGAACAGGAAGGCAAATTAAACGACGCCATCAAAGGCCTTGAGAAATTGGCGCCGTTCAACAGCGACCAGCCGGGCTTGCTTTTTGAACTGGGCCTTCTGTATTACCAGTCAGGCAATCGTGACAAGGCGTTTAGCACGCTCCAGCAGGTATTGGTTCTCCAGCCGGATTACGCCAATGCCCACTGGTATCTCTCGCTTATCTATCAAGATCGCGGCGACACGACGAATGCCATTGCCGAATTGCAGAAGATTCTCAATGTGGAGGAAAACAAAGACAACCAGACCGTGCTTGATCGTTTGACCCAGCTTCAGCAGGGAACTGCGACCAGCAAAGGCCCTGATGAAAAACCTCTTTAATCGGATTCTCGGTGTTTTTTGGCCGAAGCCGAACTGGCCCATCATTATTCCCACTGCAGCGGGAATAATGATGGGCGTTTTGGTCTGGCTCTTTGCTATTCCGGCTTCGGGAGCGCGCCAGGGAAGCGCGACGTTCGTTATTTCAGCGGGTCAGGGCTCTCACGCCGTGGCCGATAACTTAGCTCGCGCGAATTTGATTCCGAGCGCCGATATTTTTATTATTGCCCTTAAAGCGCTGGGCGCCGACAGCCAAATCAAGGCCGCAACGTATATTTTCCCGAAAAACGTTACGCCGGCTTCGATTATCTACCGAATCACCGAGGCCTATGGTACAGCTGATGACGTTCAAGTAACGATCCCCGAGGGCTACAATATCTGGGAAGTTGACGAACGGCTGGCGGTGGCAGGATTGATCGCACCGGCCCAATTCGCCGCGGCGTATGCCGCTGACGACGGGAAGTTTTTTCCGGATACCTACCGTTTTAAAAAAGGCGATACTGTCCAGCAGATTGCCGCGAAAATGGAAGATAATTTTGATACCCAAACTCAGGCTTTTTTGAGCGGCTTATCATCGGACGCCCGGGCCCAAGCCATTATTAAGGCCTCGATCATCGAGAAAGAAGCCAAAGATTTCGACGATATGCGCTTGGTTTCAGGGGTGATTTCCAACCGCTTGAAACAAGGAATGGATCTCCAGATTGACGCGACTGTCGCTTACGGCGCATGCGTTCGCCAGTTTGCGGCCAGGCCAGCGCGCGGCTGCGATGTCACCCAGGTTGGCGTAGGCGCCGAGATCAAAATCGACGGCCCATTCAACACCTATACGCGCGCCGGCCTGCCGCCCCGGCCCATTTCCAACCCCGGCCTGAAGGCCATTGAAGCTGCCATCCGGCCTTCCGGCGATTATTTGTTTTATCTTTCGACGCGCGACGGCGGCCAGATTATTTTCGCGAAAACCGCTGCCGAACATGCGGCCAATCGGGCCAAATACCTCGGTCTTTGACTGTTTCAAGTTCTTGTGATACTATAGAGCGGTAACCGTAGACAGCGCGCAGCCATAAGTCGCGCCGAGGTAATTAGCCGTTCTCACGGACTAGTTAGGTCGATCTGCGGTCAGCAGATTTTTTTGTTGTCAAAAATATGAAAACAAAAGCACAAAAAAAGGAAGAATTGCAGGCCTTAAAGGCCAAACTGCCGAGCTCGGAAATAACCGTCTTTACTTCGTTTGCGCGAAGCGGGGAGCAGGGTCTTTCCGTCGCTCAAATGACTGAACTCAAGCGTTTGCTCCGTTCGGCTAAGTCGGAATACGTCGTTACCAAGAAAACGCTTATTGACCGCGCGACCGAGGGTAAAGCCGACGTATATGGCATGCAGGGCTCGCTGGGCTTGGTGCTCGGCACCGAAGATGCCTACGGCGTCGCCAAGAAGGTGTACGAATTCTCCAAAAAGAACCCGGCATTGCAGTTCTTCGGCGCCCTTTTCGAAGGGGCCTTCATCTCGCGGGACCAGTTTCTCGAGATGGCCAAGATGCCGACCAAGGAAGTTCTGATCGGCCGGCTCCTGGGCATGATGAAATATCCCATTACGAGCTTTTATATCGTGATAAACGAGATCAGCAAGAAACAAACCACTTAATCACACGAATATGGACAAAAACCAATTCATCGAACAGATCGAGAAAATGTCCGTTACCGAATTGAACGATTTGGTAAAGGCGTTGGAGGAAAAGTTCGGCGTTTCAGCCGCTTCGTTTGCCGCATCGGCCGGACCGGCCGCAGGCGGCGCTGCTGAAGATGCCGGCGAGAAAGACAGCTTCACTGTCGTCATCAAGGATGCCGGCAGCGCCAAGATTCAGGTCATCAAAGTTCTCCGCGAACTGACCGGTCTCGGCCTCAAGGAAGCCAAAGACATGACCGACAAGGCCCCGGCTACCGTCAAAGACGGCGTCAAGAAAGCCGATGCCGAAGAATGGAAGAAGAAACTCGAAGAAGCCGGTGCCGTCGTCGAGCTGAAATAGCCGACGAAATTGGCTCGGTTTTCTATAAGCAAAAGCCCCGGAAAGGGGCTTTTGCTTATTTCTCGGGAATATGATATACTGATATTTCCACCGTAGTACCTTAACGCAGTGACAGAAAGGCAGGACGCCTATGGCACAGCACGCGCATAGCGAGGTCAGCAAGCTGGAAGCGGTCCGGATGGTGGGAGGAGGACAGCGGTTGGTCCACCTCCTGAAGGAGGCCTACGACAGGAGAAAAATCAGCGGCGAGCCCGGTAGGTTCGAGCTCTGCATCGGGGATGTCCCCGGCGGCAGATTGTTCTCCTGGAAGGAAGGCGAGGCGAGAAAGTACGGAATCGTGCTTTCCCAGCTTCATCCTCACGACCCGGCCCGGTACCAGGCGGCCGCATCACCGCCGTCTGCATGACCTCTGTTGCGCAACAGCCCCGGATCGCGATTTTATCGCGATCCGGGGCTCGTTCTTTTGTGTCCTCAACTATTGCACCTTCCAGATTTTGTTCTCCGAGAGAACGTAGACTTGGCCATTGTCAGCGATTGCAGCGTCGTCAATGGCTTTTTGCGTATTTAATTTGTAGGTCTTTTGGAGGGCGCCCGTTTCTTTCGCGATCACATAGATGCGGCCCATCTGTTTATTCACGATATACAGAACCGAACCGTCATCGGTCGTTAAAAGCAGACTGTTGGAATCGTTGGTGATGCCGGTATTTAATTCTTTAGAAACTTTGCCTTTATAGTAGGTGGTCAGGGTACCGTCTTGGGAAAGGACATAGACATTGCCGTCGATCGCGATCCGGTTGGCATCGGAACGAACGGCAGTCCCGCTTTGGAGCCAAGGATCGATCTTGGTGTGGCCGGTGGCGGCGTCGGTCATTTTGACGATCTGGCTGCCCGAGACGGCGTAAATATTATTCTGGAAAAAATCGAGAGTAGTAAACGGATCTCCGGCATACGTCGTCAAACCGATGGTTGATTTGGCGGTCGAAAGGGAAGCAATCTTTTTGGTCGCCGGGTCAACGGCTACGACATATGCGCCGCTGCCGAACAGCTGCGACGGGTTCATGCCGGTAACGGCGGTTTGTTTGTCCACGCCGCTAGCCGAAACGAGCGCGATCGCGCCTCCGGAGTCTTGGTTCAGGTAAGCATACAATTGGTCTCCGTCAACGGTAATCAGAGATGCGCGGCCGGCGTCATCGGGAATTTCAGCGGCGACCGAAAGGTTAGCGTCGACGGCTCCTTCCAAACTGTCGAGCGCGTCGCGGATTTTTTGTTTGATGTCGTTGAATCGAGTCGTGCCGGTCTGTTCTTGTTCGGTGGCAGTGATGTCGCTCAAGGAAGCGATCAGAACCGATCGCGCGCCCGCTAAGTCATTCTGGCCGGCTTTATCGCTGGCAAGTTTGATGTTTTCCTGCGCTTGGAGAACGGCGGCATTGGCCTGGCGATCAGCGGCGCTGATAAAGACAAATGATTTAAGGCCGAATACTGTGCCGACGACGAGAACCGCCGCGCCACCGAGCGCGATTGCTCGGCCGCGGGGCGTCATGTTGATCCGCGCCAAGCGGCGGGCGTATTTGCTGAACGCAGAAGTCTTGCGGCCGACGCCGAATTCGCTCGGGATGATCTTGGGGATTTCAGAACGGAGGACGGGCCGAGGTTCGGAAATCTCAACGGCGGGAGCAGGAGCCGAAACAGGCTCCGCCGCCGCGATTCGCGCGGCGGCGGGCTCGTCCAAGATGATCGGAATAATGGGCTCCTTTTTCTTTGTAACCCGCGGTTTGACTGGCTTTTCTTCAGTGTGACTGGCCAAAACTGGCTGGGGAGCGGGGAGTGCGGCATCGACTTCCGGCTCGGTGTCGCGCAATTCACGAGGCTGGACGCGGGGTTGGACGGCAGCCTCCATGCATTTTTGGAGGTCGACATGGACGGCGGCGCAGGCGAAGTCGGGCTTTTCTTCTTTCAAGGCGGCAAGCGTGGCCACAAAATCGTCCTGGCCCAATTTCAGGAATGAGTCTTTGAAAGATTTGGTGCGGGCGGTAACCGAGCGGCTTGGATAGAAGGCAAGAATGCGATCGTTCTCGCTGACCTTGCCGGAGATGATATTTGAAAATTCTTTTTCTTGGGTGGCTTCCCGATCAAAGAGATCTACGTTGTTGAGGATGTCGATGTCGCGACCGTCGCGGGCGAGGAGGATTTTGAACTTGCCGAGTTTGGAGATATGCAGCTGATCGCCGGCAATCGCGAAAATGCCGACGTTGATTTTGGTGTCCTGCTTTTTGAAAAATTCTTCGACGACGCCGTTGATTTTTTTGAGCGTGTTGGTGAATGCTTCTTTAGGCGCCAGTTCCGGCTTGGCGTAGTATTCGCGCTTGGCGAGGGAAGCAATGAGGTTGATGACATATGCCACGTCCAGATCCTCGGCATCCGGTTCGGCCACGCCCATCTGGACGTTGCCGACGACGTAGAGATTGCCGAGAACGCGCTTGGCGGGGTCAGAATCGTAATCGTACAAGAACGAATCACTGGAACCTTCTTTGCCATTGGCTTTGAGAAGGATTTCTTTGGCGACAGGTTTTATGAAAACTTTTTCCATGGAGAAATGAGATTGGGTTGCCTTTTTTCCGATCTTCGGCTAAACTAAAGGCGCTTTTATACCTTTCATGGTAATGGAAGAAGCCCCCTTATGTCAAAGCCCATTCTTGATAACTTGTTCGGATCAAAGATTCGCGTCAAATTGCTGAAGTTTCTGTATCGCAATTATCCTCAAGATTTCAGCGTGACTGAAATCGCCCAGCGGATCCAAGAGTCGGCTGAAGCCGTCAAAAAGGAAATGCAGCTGCTGAAAAGCATTACCGCGGTCAAGCGCAAATAGCAATGAGCAAAAAAACGAAGAAAACTAAAAAAAGCGCTCCTCGCGCGAAGCGCGAGGAGCGCTGGGCCCTCGATCCCAATTTTGAATATTTTTCGGAATTGCGCAGTTTGGCGCTGAAATCTTCGGCGGGCGAAAAAGAAGCTCTCGTCAAAAAAATTCTCAATCTCGGCCGCATCCGCCTCGCGATTATTTCGGGAATTTTTTTGAGCGACCCGGATGCGCCGGACAGCCAGGATGCGCCGGCCGATTTGTTCATCGTCGGCGACGACATCGACCGCAAAAAGCTCCGCCAGTTCCTGGTGTCGCTGGAAGCCGAAGTCGGCACCGAGATCAAGTTTACGCTTATGGACAAGGAAGAGTTCGATTACCGCTACAGCATGTTCGACCGTTTCGTCCGCGTGCTCCTGGAAGGCCCCCACGACAAAATCGTGAACAAGATCGGCATTTAGTGTAGAATACAAACGTTGGGCGCATAGCTCAGCTGGTTAGAGCGTTGCATTCACATTGCAAAGGTCCCTGGTTCGAATCCAGGTGCGCCCACTAACAAGCAGGTACCTCCGAAAAAACGGCTTGAAAGCCGTTTTTTCGGAGGCTTTTTATTTAAAGTTATACACATTGCATTCAATCAGGGAGGTGGTATCATAGTGTAATGTAGTGTATGAAAGTGGTATTAAGTGGATAATCTTTGGAATGCTTATCGGCGAATACAATCACAATTTAGACGCCAAAAAACGATTATCCGTCCCTTCAAAATTCAGAAAGGAGCTGGGCGAAGGCGCGGTGATCACGCGAGGCTTGGATAACTGCCTTTTCGTGTTTCCCCGCGAGCAGTGGAATCAGCTGGCCGCGAAGTTGGGCAATACGCCGCTCGTCCGCCAGGATTCGCGTTCCTTTTCTCGCTTGCTGCTTTCCGGAGCCATGGAAGTCGATTTCGATGGTTTGGGGAGAATCTTAATACCCGAATATTTAAAACAGTACGCCGGTTTGAAAAAAGCCGTCGTCGTGGCGGGCGTGTATAACCGCCTTGAGATCTGGGACGAGAGCGTCTGGCAGACCTACAAGGCCAATTTGGAAAAGAATTCCGACAGCATCGCCGAGAAATTGGGAGAACTGGGCATATGAGCGTCCACCAGTCAGTACTTTTAAACGAAGTCTTAGAATATTTGAACGTCGAGCCCGGGCGGCGGTATATTGACGCGACGCTTAACGGCGGCGGCCATGCGGCTGCGATCGCCGAGCGGGGCGGGATCGTTCTCGGAATCGAGTGGGATCCGGCATTGGCGGGCCAAACCGCAGAGCGATTCGCTTCCTCGCCGCTCAGCGACCACATTACGGTCGTCAACGACAGTTACGTCAATATGGTACGGATTGCGGGAATGCGCAACTTCCGTCCTGATGGAATCCTCTTCGATCTCGGACTTTCCTCCTGGCACTATGAAGCCAGCGGGCGCGGGTTTTCTTTCAAGCGCGACGAGCCTCTGGATATGCGATTCGATGCCGGCGCCGGAATGCCCGCCAGCGAGATCGTGAATACCTACGAGGTTGCTGAAATTGAACAGATTCTGCGCGACTACGGCGAAGAGCAGTTTTCCCATCAGATCGCCGATGCAATCGGCGCCGCCCGCAAACGCCAGCCGATCATGACTTCCGGCCAACTCGCCGCAGCCGTCGAAAGCGCCGTCCCAAACTGGTACAAGCATCGCAAGATCCACTGCGCCACCAAAACCTTTCAAGCTCTGCGGGTAGTGGTCAACGACGAACTGAAAAACGTGGAGCGGGGAGTACGCGCGGCGTTAGAGATTCTTTCGCCGAGCGGCCGGCTCGTCGTCATCTCATTCCAAGGCCATGAAGACAAAATCGTCAGAGAAATTTTCAAAGAAGAAGTGAAGAAGGGAACCATTATTCTGCCGGCCAAGCGGACCATTCGACCGGAATGGGCCGAACAAAAAGAAAATCCTCGCTCCCGGTCGGCGAAAATGAAGATTGCGGAAAAAATATAAACGTAGAGCAGGGATGCCTCTACCTTGCCAGTTGACTCGTTCTATTCGTTCAACAGCGCCAGTTAAAACTAAAATCGCCGCAAAGCCGCGCTCCGGCATGGGCTTTGCAAACATCGGATTGCTTGCGTTATGCGCCGGTTTGTTGTTGTATTACGTCGTTCTCGTAAACGGCTGGACGGCTGCCAAATACCGCATTTCCAGCCTCCAGAATCAGCTTTCGTATTATACCGATCTCCATAGCTCCTTGATCGATCAGCAAAGCGAGCTTCAAAATTCCGAGGATGTTGCCGCGTACGCCGCTGCGCACGATATGGTGGCGGCGCACGATATTTCGTACGTATTTGAAAATGGCAACGTAGCCCTCGGCCGATAGTCCCATGGGCCAAAAATCAGATTCCACTCGAATTTACATCGTCTTTGGCTGCGTCCTGGCAGCCGCCACGCTCATTGCGTGGCGGCTTTTTACGCTTTCGTATGTCAATCACACTATCTACGCTCAAACCGCTGAAGCGCAGAACGAGAATATTTCCAATATCTTCGTCCGCGGCAATATTTATCTCCAGGACCCGACTTCATCAGACGACAGTCATTGGTACCTTGTTGCGACCAACAAGAAATTTGAGAAAGATCGCAACGGCCAAACGGAATATGAAACCGACCGCTATTACCCAGCACGCTCGCTTGCCGCGAGCGTGCTGGGATTTTTCGGCTATAACAGCCAAGGCCGGGCCGGCCAGTATGGCATCGAAGCCTACTTTGATTCCGAGCTGGCCGGCCGTGCGGCCGCGCCGGCCAAAAAATCCGACGGCCAGCCGATTCACGGTTTTTGGAATATCATTAAACACTATGTTTCCTCGATCTCCATCGGCAATACGAATCCGGATGACATTTCCGCGCGCCCGGCCGATGTCGTCCTTACCGTTGACCGCAACATTCAAACGTTCGCCGAACAGGCTTTGGATAAAGTCCTCAAAAAGTGGAACGCCAGCGGCGGTACAGTGATCGTCCAAGACCCGCAGACCGGAAAAATTTTGGCAATGGCCGACGAGCCGACCTTTGATCCGAACGCCTATAGCGATTCGCCGCCGCAGAATTATTTGAATAAAAACGTCCAGCAAATGTTCGAGCCGGGCTCGTCGTTCAAACCGATTACGATGGCGATGGGTTTGGATTTGGGCAAAGTTACGCCGGACACGACGTACACTGATCCGGGCGTGGTGACCATCGCCGGCAAGCAGATTCACAATTTCGACAATCAGGCCCACGGCACAGTCAGCATGACGACGGTTCTGGAAAAATCCCTAAACACCGGAGCAATGTTCGTTGAAGATCTCGTCGGCGACGATAACTTTCTGAATTACGCGATTAATTTCGGTTTTGGCCAGAAGACGGGAATCGATTTGCCGGGCGAAGTCCCCGGCGATATCGCCAATTTGTACAGCGGCCGCAAAATCAACGCTGCTACCGCTTCTTTCGGCCAAGGCATCGCCGTTACTCCGATTCAGCTCATCACTGCCTATTCGGCGATTGCAAACGGCGGGAAATTGATGAAACCGTATGTCGTGGACCGCGTGATTTATGAAGGCGGCCGAGAGGAAGTTACCCAGCCCGAAGTCGTCAGCATTCCCATTTCTCAAAAAACATCGGATAAGCTGAAAACGATGCTGGTGAGCGTGGTCAACAACGGCTTTGATAAAGCGCGGATAAAAGGGTATGATATTGCCGGTAAGACGGGGACGGCGCAGATTGCCGACGGGCATGGCGGCTATGAGGACGGCGTCTTCATTCATGACTTTCTCGGCTTCGCGCCGGCAAACGATCCGAAATTCGTTATTCTCATCAAGATGGATCGGCCGCAGGGCATTACATTCGCCTCCGATAGTTTGTCATCGACGTTTCGAGACATTGCCCAGTATTTGATTAATTATTACAACATTCCGCCGACGAACTAACGCTATGCAAGGGATACTGAAATGGAAGCTACAATTGCTCGCTGGGTGGTATCTGAAACGGTATAAGCCGACGATTGTTGCCGTAACCGGTAATGCCGGCAAAACATCCACCAAAGAAGCCATCGGTGCCGTAGTCGGATCCAAAAAACGCGTTCGCATCTCGCAGGGCAATTTGAACAATGAACTCGGAGTGCCATTAACCATCTTAGGAGACTGGGGAAATGAATACTACGAAAAAGGCCCATCGCGCAGCTTTTGGCTGAAGGTGCTATGTACGGCCTGGCTACGATTTCTGCTCGGCCAGACATATCCTGAAGTGCTGCTTCTGGAATATGGCGCCGATCACCCCGGCGATATCCGAGGTTTGGCCAGTCGATACCGGCCCGATGTGGGGGTGGTAACAACTGTCGGGGATGTGCCGGTGCACATTGAGTTTTTTAAAGACGCCGAGGCTGTCGCCGCTGAAAAATCTGAACTTATCAAAGCGCTTGCCGCGACTGGCGCCGCAATTCTGAATCATGATGACGATCGCGTCTTGGATATGAAGCAGGCGAGCATCGCGCCGGTTACGACATACGGGTTTAATCCGGAATCCTCTATCCGCGTTTCTGATTTTGAATATCGCAGCAGCGAAGACGGAGTGCCGCTAGGGGTAACTTTTAAATTGCACGTCGGCGGGAGTTTCGCCCCCATTCATATCAACGGTTCGCTCGGTCGGTCGCAGGCGTATGCCGCCGCCGCGGCGGCGGCGGTCGGATTGAAATTCGGCTTGAATCTGGTTCAGATCAGCCAAGCTCTTACTCACTATGTCGGGCCGAAAGGCCGCCTCAAGATTCTGCCCGGCCTGAAGCAGTCGGCGATTATTGACGATACGTATAACGCCTCGCCGGCTTCAACGCGCCTGGCTCTGGAAACACTCCGCGATTTACCGGGAATTCGCAAAGTAGCCGTCCTGGGCGACATGCTTGAGCTGGGCGATCATACGATCCAGGCCCATCGCGCGATCGGCATTCTGGCGGCCGAGTTCATTGATCTCCTTGTATGCGTGGGTCCGCGCGCCACATTCATCGCCGAAGCCGCTCAAAGCCAGATGGATTCGGCAAAAATCCTCTCATTTGAAACAACCGAAGATGCGGCCGAAAAAATCCCGGCCTTGATCCGGCAGTATGATCTGATTCTGGTCAAATCTTCCCAAGGCATCCGCACCGAAAAAATCGTCGCGGCGATCCTTGCCGATCCCGCCCAAGCTAAACACCTCCTTGTCCGCCAGTCTGCCCGCTGGCTGAAGAAATAATTTACGCTCGCAGCCCCGACGGGATTTGAACCCGTGTTACATGGATGAGAACCATGTGTCCTAGACCGGGCTAGACGACAGGGCCATAAAACACCCAAATTCTAACACGGTTTTTAAGATTTTCAAAGGATTTACTTTTTGCGGCGAAGCGGTATGATAGCGGCAGTTCTATGCCATTTTTGAGGACTCAGACATGCCCGGAGCCGGAAAAAATTCTTCGGCATGCGGTGATCGTGTTTCCAGTTCGCAATGAGCGAGTGCTTCTAGCCTGGAAAACGCAAAAAATCGGCGCCAACCGATGGAATGGTTTTGGCGGCGGCATCGAGGCTGGCGAGACAGCCCGGACAACAGCGATTCGTGAGACGCGCGAAGAGTGCGGCTTGCGCCTTGTCCGTACCAAAATCCAAAAGATCGCTCTGATTGATTTTCACAACATTACGAGTGCTGGGGAAAAATTTACATGCCGGTGCCATGTATTCCGTGCTTCCCGCTGGGCGGGGATCATCCGCCCGACGCCGGAAATGATTCGGCCCACCTGGTTTTCAATCAATCAGCTGCCCTTGGATGATATGATGTATGCCGATCGGCATTGGATACCGGTTGCTTTGACGGGGCGGACGATCTGGGCGGAATTTTTCTATGGCCCGCGGCAAGAATTCCTGCGAAGGCAGTTCGATCCCGAAAAGCACATGAGAAGCCTGAATTTCCTATGACGGCGGCCGAAGGCCGCCGTTTATTCTTTACAAAACTTCGAAAGTGCGCTATGATGGAGGTGCTTTAATTCTATGACATTTGCCGTTATCAAAACCGGAGGGAAGCAGTATAAGGTCGCCGAAGGCGACGTTTTGAGCGTTGAAAAGCTTGAAACAGCCGGCGATTCGTTCACGTTTTCTGAAGTATTGCTGATCGCCAAGGGCGATGATGTAACCGTCGGTACGCCGACTGTCAAAGGCGCCGCGGTGGAAGCTAAAGTTCTCGAAACCGCCAAGGGCGGCAAAAAAATGGTTTTCCGATACAAATCTAAGACACGCCAGCGCAAGAAAAAGGGCCATCGCCAGCCCTACACGAAAGTACAAATAACTAAAATCACCGCCTAGGCGGTGATTTTAGTTATTTGCGGTACTCCAGGGCATTCCGAAGCGTGGCTTCGTCGGCATATTCCAGATGCGAGCCGGAGGCCAAACCTCGGCCGAGCCGAGTGATTGTAACGCCCGCCCGCCCGCTGAATTGATCTTTCAGATAGAGGGCGGTAGTCTCTCCGGCGGCATTGGGATTGGTCGCCAAGATCAGTTCCAGGGCGCCTCGATCGGCTATGCGCTGTTCCAGTTCTCTGATTCGAAGATTCTGCGGCAGAATATTGTCCAAGGGATTAATCGCGCCGCCGAGAACGTGATACAGTCCTTTGTACATGCCGGTTTTTTCGATTGAATCGAGATCGGTTACTTTTTCGACGACCAGCAATTTGGTCTGGTCGCGGCCGGGGTCGCGGCACACGGCGCAGAGGCCGTTGTCGCTGATATTGAAGCATTGGGAGCAGAAGCGAATTTCCTGCTTGAGATTGGCGATGGCTTGGCCGAGTTCCTGAAGCTCCGAATCGGGCTTATTGAGGAGAGCCAAGACAAACCGGGCCGCTTGCCGCGGCCCGACGCCGGGAAATTTTTGGATCAATTTGGTGATTTCCTTGAATCGAGGATTCATATTACGGAGTGAATTCTATCTCATGGCTATGCTGGCCGCCGCTTAGATATTCATCAGTATACCCGTCTCCGGTGTCGACGTGAAATCGCAAGCTCGTCGGATCGATGCGGAATTTAATTTCGCCGGTCGGCCCGTTGCGGTGCTTGGCGATGATGAGTTCGGCTTTGTTTTCCTTATCCGGATCGAGCTGGTCGCGGCTTTTCATCTTGTCCTCGCGGTGGATGAACATGACCAAGTCGGCGTCTTGTTCGATAGAGCCGGAATCGCGGAGGTCGGAGAGTTTGGGCTTGCCGCCGCGCTCCTCAATGGCGCGAGAGAGCTGGGATAGGGCGATGATCGGGATGTTCAATTCTTTGGCCAGGCCTTTAAGGCCGCGGGAAATTTCGGTTACTTGATTGACCATGCTGTCATAATTTTTGCGGGCGCTCATAAGCTGGAGATAGTCCACAACGAGGAGTCCTAGGCCGTGTTCGGCTTGGAGGCGGCGGGCCATCGCTCGCATCTGGAGAATATTGGGCGCGGGAGAGTCGTCAATGTATAAAGGCAGTTGTTTCAGCTCGTCGCAGGCCATCGTAACGCGCAGGAGATCATCGCCGTCATGGGACAGCCGGCCGGTGCGGAGATCCCAGAGCGAAACGCCCGAGGCCAGGGCGATGAAGCGGTCAGCGACCTGGTCGATCGACATTTCCATGCTGAAGATGCCGACGGGGACGCCGAGCTTGGCGACATTGTAGGCGAGGTTGACGGCAAACGCCGTTTTGCCGACCGATGGGCGGGCGGCGAGAATGATCAGGTCAGAGCGCTGGAGGCCGCCGAGCGTGTTGTCCAGGTCCAAATAGCCGGTTTTGTGGCCGCGAAGCGAGCCGTCCTGCTGGCTGGTGATGCGGACGATGGCTTCGTCGAGCGTACTGCCGACGTCTAGAAAGTTCTTGGTCAGGGATTTTTGGGAAACAGCGAATAATTTCTTTTCGGCTTCATCCAGAAGGTTCTCAACATCGTCTTCTTCGCGGTAGCCGAGGCCGATGATATGGTGGGCGGCATCGATGAGGTCGCGGAGCATTTTTTTGCGCTGGACGATCTTGGCGTATGAAGCGATATGGGCCGAGGTCGGCACGCCGGCAGCCAAGGAGGTCAGATAAGCCATGCCGCCGATTTGCTCCAGGACGCCCATTTCCGAGAGCTTGTTGGACAAGCTCAAGAGGTCGATGGGTTCGCGCTTGTCGAACAGGCCGCTGACGGCTTTGTAGATAAGCTGGTGGTTGTACTGGTAGAAATCTTCCGGCCGCGTAATATCGGCGATCTTATTGACCGCTTCCTTGTCGATGAGGAGCGCGCCCAAGAGGGATTTTTCAGCATCGAGGTTCTGGGGCGGAAGTTTATCGGGGGCAACTTGGTTCATGTCCCCGAATTATCGGAAATTACAACGCCGCGCGCAAGCGCGGCGGGGGACAAGGTGTGGATGGACGATCAGCGCGCTGCGAATTTCAACACGAGGGTGCCGTGCTTGGTATTTTCGACCGTCAGACCTGCCGCCTGGTATTCTTTCCGGAGTGCGTCAGATTCGGCATAGCGTTCAGCTTGGCGCAATTCGTCGATTTTCTGGCCGGCAGGAAGATCGAGGGACACCGCAGGAATAATGCCGAGCACGGTATCAAAGAATGAGATTATTTTTTGAAATTCAGCGTAGTCGGCCTCCGTGAATGAACCGGCTTCCATGAGCTCAACGGCTTGGGAGACAAACCCGCTTAATGTTCCTGCCGCCATCGGAACGTTAAAATCAGCATCAAGATTAGCTTGGATTTTTTCCAGGCAGGCAGCCGCGGCCAGGGTGGGAGCGCCGCTGGCCAGCGCGTCTTTGGCAGCCAGAAATAATGCCTTGCCGATTGCGCCGGCCAGACTCCGCTGGCCGGCAACGATGCTTTCCAGAATCGCGTCGCTGAACTCAAGAGGAGTTTTATAATGGGCGGCAGCCAAAAGATACTGTCGGACAGTAGGAGCGGAATATCGTCCAAGAACATCGCGGAGCGTTGAAAAATTACCCAACGATTTGGACATTTTCGCGTCCTTGCTGATGAGAAACGCAACGTGCAACCAGTATTTGACGAACGGTTCTTTGCCCGATGCCGATTCTTGCTGGGCGATTTCGGCTTCATGATGGGGGAAAATTAAATCTTGGCCGCCGCCATGGAGGTCGTATTGCGGCCCGAAGTAGTGCTCGGTAATCGCGGTGTCTTCAATGTGCCAACCAGGCCGGCCATCGCCCAGTTCGGCATCGGGCCAAGAAGGTTCTTTAGGTTTGGAGAATTTCCAGACGCAAAAATCACCGCGGTTGCGTTTTTTATCGCTTTCATCGATGCGGCTGATCGCGTCATCAGCCATGCCGGCTGTGCGGCCGGAAAGTTTGCCGTAGCCGGGAAAGGTCGTCAGATCGAAATACCAGCCGTCGCCGTCGATCCGATAGGCATGGCCAGTCTCAATGAGGCGTTTGACCTGGGCGATGACTTGGGGAATATGCTCGGTCGCCGGTACCAGGCGCGGCGCGGTAACGCCCAGCCCGGCCATGTCTTTCTTAAATTCATGAGTGAAGCGAGCCGCATATTCCAAGGGGGAAACGCCGTTCTCGGCGGCGCGCTTGATGATCTTGTCGTCAATGTCGGTAATATTCTGAATATAATCAACTTCAAAGCCGCGATGGCGCAGATATTTGGCAAAGGCGTCGAAAACGGTGAACGTCCGGGCATTGCCGATATGGATGAGATCGTAGACAGTCGGGCCGCAGACGAACATCCGGACTTTCTTGTCCGTTATAGGCTCGAATGTTTCGTTTTTTTTGGTCAGCGTATTGTATAACTCGATCATTGGAACAAGAGGATGATAACACTGGCTGACATAATGATAAAGAGGCCGTAGGCGATAGCATTGGACCACCAGCGGCTCGTGTAATTGCCCATGATTTTGGGGTTATTAGCCATATGAATGACCAGCAAGATGGCTAGAGGCGAGACGAAGCCGAAGATGATGCCCGTATAGTAGAGAATATTGACCGGTTGCAAGCCGAGCGCCGGAATCGCGATACCCAAGATCGTGGCAAGCAGGATAACCGTGTAAAACTGGCGGGCTTTGTGGAATTTGTGGTCAAGACCAACTTTCCAACCGATCGTTTCGCCGATGGCATATGCCGCGGATCCTGCCAAGATCGGGATTCCCAGGATGCCCGACGCAATAATGCCAATCAGAAAGAGAATGTGAGCATAGGGTCCGGCCAACGGTTCTAGGATCGAAGCCATATCAGCAATTGAACTGACTTCGCTGAAACCATGGGTAAAAAGCGTCGAAGAAGCCAGAATCATGATGAAGAAGGTGATTAAATTTGAAAAGATCATGCCCATGCGAACGTCGGCATACATAGTTGAGATTTCATTCTTGATGTGGGCCTTGATAACGCGCGGCCGCGGTTAGGCGGCCGGAATCATGGCTTCTTTGTGCATTTTTTCTTCTTCGACGGCTTCCGAAGCCTGCCAGAAAAAGAGATAAGGAGAAATCGTTGTGCCGAAAATGGCGATAATCATGGCAAGATATTCTTTGTTCATCGAGAGATGGGGGACAAGCGTGTGGAAGAGTACTTCCCGCCAATCGGGAGAAATGATAAAGACTGCCAGAACGTAAGAGAACATAACGATAGCGATCCATTTTAGATAGCGCGCAATTTCCCGGTAGGGGAGAAAAATAATCATGGCAACGACGATCAGAGAAAAGCCGATTGCCAAAGGAATCGAAGGAATGGGAACCAGCAAATTTAACGCTGCGGCCATGGCCGAGATATCGGCGCCGATATTGATGATGCTGGCAATGGAGATGAGGATGGTGATTACAAGCAATATCCAGCCCGGATAATGCTTGCGCATATTTCCGGCAAGCCCTTTGCCGGAAATAAGGCCGATCCGGCCGCACATCCGCTGGATGATGACCATGAAGGGCAGGGTCGCCAGGACTGTCCAGAGAACTGAAAAGCCAAACTTGGCGCCGGCCAGCGCGTAGATGGCGATCCCGGCCGGATCGTGGGGGGGGGGGGCGCCGCCCCCGGCCCGCCCCCCCCCACGGGACCAAATTTTTTGTTTTTTCCGACAAGTTTTAAAAAAT
>CAZKJF010000015.1:0-11561 GCA_964553025.1 uncultured Candidatus Saccharibacteria bacterium
AAACTGGCCGCCGCCCCGCGGTTTGTGGGCTACCCCGGCGGTTCGGGGGTGGGCGGCGCCGCCGCCGAGGCCCGGACCCAGAGAGTGCCAGAATTTCTTGAGTTTCCCGATCATTGATTCCATACTAGCACAATTTTTCGAATTGCTGTATAAAGAAGGCAGTTCTTATGCCCAACAAAGAAGCTCCCAGAGAAGCTCTTCAGGAACAGCTCCAAGAACAATTGGATGATCTGATCCGCAGGGCTTCCCCCGGCGGCATATTGTTGTTCAGACCCATTGCCTATTATCAGAAAACTCTCGACTGCCTCTATGTGATCTGCAAAGACCGGAGCGTGACCGATCGGCCGGTCAATGAGGTCCTGACATTGTTCGAGGACAATCATTCCCCGAAAGAATATGCCGGGTTCAAGGTCGAGCCGGCAGCCAGTTTTTGCCGGCTCTACGGCATCAATCCCGGTTTTGACGGCAAGGTGGACATTCATCGCATTCTCGACTTTATCGCTCTGAAATACGCCAAAGACCAGGATGAGGCGGGTGAGACCGTTTTCATTGCTCGGGAATTACTTCGGATGCTCGATAGCCCTTTGGTGAGGATGCCCTAGCCAGCGGCTAGTAGCCGGCGCGAAGCGCCGGCTACTTTCTTTTTGGCCCGGCGAGATGCCTTGCTGTGGATAATTAGCACTCTTGACAGGAGAGTGCTAACAAGAATATACTTTTACCGTAGATAGATATAAAGGCATGAATATCACCATTTCTCATCGCCAAGACGCCCTTCTGGAGTTTATTATCCGGGAGTTCGTAAAGACGGCCAAACCCGTCCCATCGGCCTTGGTGTGCTCTAAATCCCGCCTGAATGTCAGCCCGGCTACCATCCGCAATGAAATGAATGGCCTCGAGGAGCAGGGCTTTTTGTCCCAACTGCACACATCCGGCGGCCGCGTTCCTACCGACAAGGCCTACCGCTATTTCGTAAATCGAATTTTGACTCGCGAGGAGCTGGCCGCGCCGGCGCGGATGCGCGAAGCGATCCGCGCCGGCTTGACGGATGCCGGCAGCGACCCGCGGGCCATCAACAAGGCCATGGCTGACCTTGTTTCACGTTTGGCTGGCAATCTCGTCATCACCGGCATCGACCATGAATCAGACTTTTTCAAAGTCGGTTTGTCCTCGCTCTTCGAAATGCCGGAATTCCGCGAGATCAATCGGATTTTCCAGCTCACCAGCTTCTTTGAAGAATTCGATCGTTTATTCCAGCAGCTGGAACAGGAATTTTTTGCGCCGATGCGGCTCCAGCAGGCGCGCTTGGCCAGCAATATTAATGTTTTCATCGGCCGGGAAAATCCGTTCAATCAGGTCAGAGGAGAGACGGTAATCGTCGCCAAATATCCTCTTCCGCGCGGATACATCGGCTCCCTGACTCTCATCGGACCGACGCGCATGGATTACGAGAAGAACATCGCTCTGATCAAATGCGCGACCGACGAATTAAGAAAACGAGTTAAAACGATATAACCATGAACAAAACACCACAAAATACGGAAGAAAAAAACGAACCGGTCGGCCAGGATAGCAAAGCCCAGGAATACCTCGATAATTGGAAACGCGAACGGGCCGATTTCTTGAATTACAAGAAAGACGAAGCGCGGCGGATGGGCGAAATGCTCAAATATGCCAATGAAGACGTGATTCTGGAAGTGCTGGAAATTCTTGATGACCTGGAATTGGCGGCCAAAGAGCTCAAAGGCGTGGGACTGGAACAAATTATCAGGAAATTTACCGACTTATTTAAAAAATACGGCGTCGAACGCATCGAAGTTGACGGCAAGACCTTTAATCCTGAAATCCATGAAGCGATCGAAACCGAACCAGGCGGCGAAAAGATTGCCGAGATCAGAGCGGGATACACGCTGAACGGCAAAGTTATCCGCCCTGCCCGCGTAAAAATAACAAAATAATTTAACACATACTACCATGGCAAAAATACTAGGCATTGATTTGGGAACGACAAATTCGGCGATGGCGGTCGTGGAAATCGGCCAGCCGAGAATCTTGGAAAATAAAGAAGGCATCCGCACCACGCCTTCAGTAGTCGCGATCGGCAAAAACGGAGAGCGTTATGTCGGCGTTACCGCCAAGCGCCAGGCCGTCACGAACCCGCAGAACACGATTTTTTCGGCTAAGCGCCTGATCGGCCGCCGTTTCAGCGATCCTGAAGTGAAGCACGACAAGCAGCTCTTGCCGTACGAAATTCGCGAAGGCTCGCAGGGCGACGTCGAAATCAAGATGGGCGACAAATGGTACAAGCCGGCGGAAATTTCGGCAATGGTTCTGCAGAAATTGAAAGCTGACGCGGAAGACAAACTCGGCGAAAAAATTACCGAAGCGATTATCACTGTTCCGGCATACTTCGACGATGCCCAGCGCAAGGCGACCAAAGACGCCGGCGAGATTGCCGGCCTGACAGTTAAACGCGTCATCAACGAGCCGACCGCAGCGGCACTGGCCTACGGTTTCAACAAGAAAAAAGACGAGAAAATCGTTGTCTATGACTTCGGCGGCGGTACGTTCGACGTATCGGTGCTTGAAGTTTCTGAAGACACGATTGAAGTCCGCAGCACGGGCGGGGATACGCACTTGGGCGGCGATGATATCGATCAGCGGATTATTCAGTATTTTATCTCTGAATTCAAAAAAGAAAGCGGGATGGATGTCTCGAAAGACCAACTGGTCGTTCAACGCCTCAAAGACGCAGCCGAGAAGGCAAAGCATGAATTGTCGAGCACGCTCCAAACTGAAGTCAATATTCCGTTCCTGACCGCGGACGCGTCGGGTCCGAAGCATTTCACGATGTCGTTCAGCCGTGCCAAGCTGGAAGAACTGACTCGCGACCTTATCGAAAAATCAATCCAGCTGACCAAAAAAACCGTCGAAGAAGCCGGTTTGAAATTAACCGATATTCACGAAGTGGTAATGGTCGGCGGTCAGACCCGCATGCCGCTGATCGTCGAGGAAGTGAAGAGACTTTTCGGCAAAGAACCCCACAAAGACATTAACCCTGATGAAGTTGTCGCGCTCGGCGCGGCGGTGCAGGGCGGCATTATGCAAGGCGATATCCGAGACGTGTTGCTGCTTGATGTAACGCCGTTGTCGCTGGGCATCGAGACTATGGGCGGCGTTTCGACCAAGATGATCGAAAAGAATACCACTGTCCCGGTTTCCAAGTCTCAAATATTCTCGACTGCGGCTGATAATCAGCCCTCGGTGGAAATCCACGTCCTCCAAGGCGAACGCGCGATGGCGGCGGACAACAAAACGCTCGGGCGCTTCATTCTGGACGGCATTCCGCCCGCTCCGCGCGGCGTCCCGCAGGTTGAAGTATCCTTTGATATTGATGCCAACGGCATCTTGAACGTCAAAGCCAAGGACAAAGCGACCGGCAAAGAGCAGTCGATCCGCATCGAAGGTTCGTCGGGCCTCTCCGATGAAGAAAAGAAGCGCATGGCGGCCGATGCCGAGAAGTTCGCGGCCGAAGACGCTAAAAAGAAAGAAGCGGCCGAAGCCAAGAATATGGCTGAAACATTGGCGTATACGACCGAGAAAATGATCAAAGACAATGAGGCCAAGATCAAAGAGGATGACAAAAAGGAGCTGAATGATAAAATAGAGAAAGTACGCGGGGCGATCAAAGCTGAAAACGCCGATGAGATTAGGCGCGCCACGGATGATTTATCCAAATCCGCGCAGCGCGTTGGCGGTGAACTCTACAAAGAGCAGACGCCGCCTGCCGGCGACCAGCCCAAGACCGACGGCTCTGCCGAGCAGAAATAACGATTAAAGAACGAGGTCGGGCCCTTGAGGGACCGTTCGGATTCTCCTTATCATTCGTGGAACCCAAGACGATCAAAATTGCGCTGTGGCATGTCATCGTGCTCATCTCGGCGCTTTTGATGTGGGGTGGCGCGGCCCAAGTCCATTTCAGCAGCGTTACGGGCGTATCCGTTCAGATTCCATCCTTCGGCGCGTTCCTGATGCTGACGAGCATGCTCGGGATCGGCTTCATTCTCTTTCGCCAGATGGCTTGGCTGTGGGTTCTTACCGTATCGGCCATTGTCGGCGGCCTGTTCATTCTCCAATTCGGACCGAGCTGGCTGAATCTGACCGGCGCGGGGATATTTCTCGCGTTTTGCTATGAGGCATCCAATCGCACGGGGCGGGAGGTGGACGAACGATTAAAAATAAACATTTCGGCGTTTCTGTGGCGGGGATTGCTGCCGATCGTGTTGGGGCTATTCGTCCTGGTCTCGTTTGCGGCGTATCAGAGCCCGCTGGCTGATCAGATTAAGGAATCAGGCCGTTTGCCGTCCCAGACTACGGTATTCTTTGGAGATTTGATTAACAAAGCCATTGTGAACAAAGTTGGTCCCGCCGATGCGGCGAGCCGCCAAGAAGAAGTCAGCCAGATCGTCAATCAGACGTATGCCGATGTGAATAATTTTCTGAAACCGTATTTCCGCTATGCGCCGCCGATCCTTGCCTTCGCTCTCTTTTTGATTCTGTGGGGCTTATCGTGGCCGGTATCGGCCATAGCCGTGCTGGTCGGCATGATCTGGTTCTGGATATTGAAAAAGGTCGGCGTCGTAAAGATCGGCGAACGGGATATCAAAGCCGAGACCCTGATCGTATAAAAAGAAAAGGCCTCGATCCGTCCCCCAGGAGAAAGGGACGAAGAGGCCTTTGTGCGCCGCCACGGAGCATCTGCTCCACACGACAGCGCGACGGTACGGGGAAACGGTCCAATCCGGCCCGGCCTTCCCGTGAAGATGGCCGAGACCGTTATGGCTATCCGGCACCTGCAGGATTTCTGCCGTTTCCCCGATCTGTAAGAACTGCGATAACCCCATTATATCATATTGAAATTGAGTGTCAAGTATGGTAAATTAATCTGATGCCAAACAAGGATTACTACAATATCTTGGGCGTGCCGCGGACGGCGTCGCAGGACGAGATCAAAAAGGCCTACCGCAAATTGGCTCACGAGCATCATCCCGATAAAAAACATGGCGATGAGGCCAAATTCAAAGAGGTCAATGAGGCCTATCAGGTTTTGTCTGACCCCAAAAAGCGCTCTCAATACGATAATTTCGGTTTTGCCTATAATGACGGCGGTATGGGCGGCGGACCTGGCGGGTATAATTTCAATCAAGAAGATTTATGGAGCATGTTCGGCGGCGGGCGGCGCGGTAATGCCGAGGATGTTTTTGAAATGTTCGGTGAAATGTTCGGCGGCTTCCGCCAGCCCGGCTACGATCAGCCTCAAAAAGGCGAGGATTTGTATATCGAGATGACTGTGACCAAGAAAGATCTCGGCACTACGCGCACCTTTGAGTACGAAATACAGGACACCTGCAGCCAGTGTCAGGGCCAAGGCGTTGAAAAGGGCTATCACATTGTCGTTTGCGACGCTTGCAAAGGTTCCGGCCAGATTCGCCATACGTCCCGTACCGCGTTCGGCATGTTCTCCCAACTTTCAATCTGTCCGTCCTGCGGCGGCAAGGGCAAGAAACCTGAAAAAGAATGCCATGCCTGCAAAGGCGCCGGCCGGGCCAAGTCCAAGCGCCAGCTCGAAATCCGTATTCCGGCCGATTTGCCGCACGCATACAACATCCTTGTCCCGCGCGGCGGCAATATCGGCAAAGGCGGCACCGATCCCGGCGATCTCGTCGTGAGCATTAAGGTCAAATAAACAGGAGGATTATGCTATACTGGCGGTAATGCCGGATTTCGGATCCTATTTGAATTTTTTTCATCAGGCGGCTGAAACGGGCCAAAACGCTTCGGCCAAGGCTCAAGAATTTTCTTTCGGCTCGCTCTTGTCGCAGATTTCTTTTACTTCCGGGACCATATTCGGCGTTTTGATTGTCGTCTGCGTTCTATTGTTCGTATTGAGCATTGGGCGGACGCGGGCGCTTGTCTCCCTGTTATCCATTTATATCGCGTTTGCTTTGCAGGCCGTATTTCCGTTCTTCGGCTGGCTTCAAACAATGCTCGGCAAAGAATTGCCGACGCTTCGCGTCGGCATCTTGCTTCTGGCATTCATTGTCAGCTTCATATTGCTGAATCGCTCGGTTCTGCGCGGCCGACTGGGTCTGGGTGATGCCGCGTTTTTTTCGGTCGTGCTGATCGGTCTTCTTCAGTTGGGATTATTCGCCGCAATGATTTTGAACCTGGCCCCGGCGTTCCAGGCCTACCTTCCCGATTCGGTCATCCCGTTCTTGGCGACCCAAAAGGCCCTGTTCGGCTGGCTCCTGGCGCCGCTCGTATTGCTGGGATTCCAGCAGAGCTTTGATTGAGCGTATTGCCTCTCCAGCCCCCAAGTCAGAATACTTCAAGAAACCCTGAAATCGCTTGGTTTCTTTCCCCAATCAACTTCTACTACCACCTACTTCGGTCCCATCACGAAAGGAGCCGTCCAGGCCTTTCAGAAAGCTCACAATCTAGCCCTGCCCGGTGATCCCGCGTACGGGTATGTGGGGCCGAAAACCAGGGAAGTGTTGAATGGGGGGAGCTGAAAAGAATAACGGCCCGCGAAGCGGGCCGTTATCAACTGAGAGTTTTCACTCGAACGCCGCGACGATCGAGAAGTTCTAAGACTTTCAGGATCGTTTTCTGCCGATCTTCCAAGACTATCGGCGAAGATGCGCTTGCTTGCTTCTTGAGTTTCAGAGCGCAGTGATTGACATGAATGAGTATTTCCTCAATTTCAACCCAGGCGATTTCGTATTCTTCCTGTTCAGTGAGTTTCCGTTCGTAATGCTTGAGACGCTCGAAGTCCAAATCGGGCCGGTGCCAATTGAACAGCGACATACAAGGTCCTGCCTGTATGATACATTTTTCCAGCGGAGAGGCAAGCTATTTGCTTTTTTCGATGCGCTCGACGTAGTCGCCGGTTTGAGTATTGATCTGAATAATATCGCCTTCTTCGATAAATAGGGGGGCGTTGATGGTGGCGCCAGTCTCGATGGTAATCTGCTTGGTGCCGCCCTGGGCGGTATTGCCGCGGATTGCCGGCGGCGCTTCGGTAACTTTGAATTCCATCTTGATGGGGAGATCAACCGTGATGATATTGCCTTCGAATTCGATCGCTTCCAGAACCGTATTGGCTTTTAAAAAGCGCGTGCTGTCGCCGAGAACGTCAGCACCCAGCTGGAAGCGTTTGGAGGGGTCATTGTCGTACGAAAACCAGTATTGGTCGCGATGAGCGTAGAGATATTTAACGTTGCGGCGCTGGACATCAGCTTCGTCAAAGACATCCGATTGGGCGAAATTGCGCTCTAGGATTTTGCCGTTGATGAGGTTGCGCATGCGAACCTGGACCGTCGGCCGGCGCTGCTGCATCTTCAAATGATGCGTTTCAATGACCACATAGGGCTGGTCTTCGTACAGGAAATACGTTTTGGGTTTTAGTTCGTTGACTCCGAGTGACATAGCTTCCGCATAGTACTCTATTTTCAGGTTTTTTGCAACAGCGATTCGTCGGCTATTTCTTGAAGAAAAGGGAGATTAAAAAGATAATCCCGCCGGCCAGAACCACCATGGGGCCGGGGTTTAATCCGTATTGCTGGGCGATCCAAATGCCGCCGATACTGGTTAGGCCGCCGAAGACGGCCGCGGCGGCGGCGTAGCGCGAGAACGTAACGGAAATATTCCGCGCCGCCGCGGCCGGGATGATCACCAATGCGCCCATAAGCAAGGTACCGGTGACTTTGATACCTAGAGCAACGATGAGTGCCACCAACAGCAGGAATACAAAATTAACCTGATTGATTTTGAGGCCCATAGATTGGGTCAGGTCTTTGGAAATGGTGCCCAGGACAAGCGTTTTGGAAATGGTGGCCACGATCGCGATCATGACAAGAACTGCGGGTACGGTGATGTACAGGTCAGAGAGGGTAACTTTGGAAATATCGCCGAAAAGAGCTTCTAGCAGTTCCGGTTCGGGCGTCAATAGAATGCCGAGTGCCAGGGCGGTGGTAAAGAATATGCCGACGAGCGTTTCAGAAGACAAGGAGGTTTTGCGCTCCAAGGCCCACACGCCGATTACAGCGACAAACAGGGTCGCAAAGGCGCCATAGAAGGGATTGAAGTTCAAAAGCAGGGCCAGCGCCAAGCCGGGCAAGGCGACGTGAGACAAGGCATCGCCGACCAAGGCCATGCGGCGCAGAATCATGAATGCGCCGATATAGCCGGCGCCCACGCCGATGAAGCTGCCGATTACGAGTTGGAGCAGAGAAGGATGAATCATGGCTCGGAATGATGGTGTTTATGAGGGTGAGAATACACTGACGCTTCGCCATACATTTTTTTTAAAGATTCGGCATCAAGCGCTTCAGCCGGAATGCCGTAGCAGACCATTTCTTTGTTGAGGCACAGCACGTTGGTCGCGTAGCGATACACGATATCCAAATCATGCGAGATCATGATGATCGTCAGTTTGCGCTCATCATGGAGTTTTTTGATCAGATTGTAGATCGTTTCCTCGCCGCCGACATCGATACCAGCCGTGGGTTCATCGAGGAGAATAACGTCGGGCTTATCAATGATCGCCCAGGCGATGAGGACGCGCTGCATTTGGCCGCCCGAGAGCCAGCTTAAGCGCTGATTGAGGATATGGTGCTGGATATGGTGTTCGTCGGAAATGCCGACGGAGTGAAGGGCGGCCAGGATGTCTTGTTTGTTCTTTGATTTGAAGCGAAAGAATTCCCGGACAGTCAGTGGAAAATCCTGGTCGATCGAGAAGCGCTGGGGGATATAGCTGACGCGCGCATCCGGCGCCCAGGAAATGGCGCCTTCAAAAGGAATCAAATGAAGCAGCGACCGAAAGAGCACCGATTTGCCGGCCCCGTTGGGGCCAACAATAGCCAAAACATCGCCGGACTGGACGTCGAACGTTACGTCCTTGAGCACCCGGTGGCCTTCAAATGCGACTGATAGCTGATTAACGGACAGAATAGGCTCTTGTTCGCTCATAGCTCCAGTTTACCACATTTGGAGCCAAAAGTCCCCAAAAGCCAGGTTTTATGGCCCTATTGACTTTTTATATAAAATATGATAATATATACCCATGAAAAACCTGACTATCTACAAATATACGTTCTCGGTCATTACTGCGCTTAGCTTGGTTGCGGCTCCTCTGGCGCCCACTTTTGCAGCCGGTATCAGCGATCCGAACGGCATGGTCTGCGATGCATTGATTCGCGTCGGCATGTCATGCGGTTCTGGAACGACTCCGACCTATACGCCGAGTTCATACCAGCCGAAGCCGATTACGCTCTCGTATGATATTTTCGGTTCATCTTCAAGCACTTCCCAGAATGTACCGACTTCAAACGTGAAAGATCCGGCCGGCAATGCCATCAGCTTGGTCCAAGTGCCGGGCACTCAAGAAATCTACGCGCTGGTGAACGGCCATAAGCATTGGATTCCGACCTTGGCTGTGCTCTACAATTACGGCTATACCTTGGACATGGTCGAGCCGATCACGCAGGCCCAGTTGGACCGCTACCCGCGCGCATCGCTCATCCAGATTGCCGGCGATTCCAAACACACCTACTACCTGACTGAAGGCGGCATGACCCGTGTCATTCCGAATCAGAAAATCTTCGAGTCATACGGCGATCGCACGGAAGACGTCATCGTCGTCAGCCAGAAAGAGTTTAATTATTATCCGACCAACCAGTACGTCTTTTTGGAGAATCCGCTGAACCGCGATGTCTTCCAGGTTACGTCGGCCGGCAAGCGATATTTGACCCCGATGGCGGTCGCCCGACTCGGCCTTCGCGCCGAACAGGTCGCGCCGATCAACCAGACCGAGCTCGATTACTACAAAACGCTCGCGCCGATCGTAAACTAACGGCCGAGATCAGACGGATCGAAATCCGGACGTCCCTGAAGGAATTCCGTCAGGGACGTTTCTTTTTTGCCGGCGAGCTGTAAGACTTCGATATGAAGTTGGCCTTCCTTTAAGGATGCTTTTCTGATATTCAAAATCTGGCCGCGCCATGTCGTCCAGGCGCCGGGCTCGGGATTCAAGGCGCGGATATGGTTGAAGATTTTTTCGGGTGGCCAGGACCAGTCAATCTTGCCGTCTTCGCGGGTAAGCATCCGGCAGAAAGTTGCTTTTGAATCGTCCTGCGGCACTAGCGCGGATGAGCCGGCGATATAATCGGGGATTGCAGCGATGAGAAGTTCGGCGCCGCGCTTAGCGAGGCGGTCATGAAGCTCGGGATAGGCTTCGGTGATGCCGATCGGGATTTTTGTTTGAGCGACAATCGGGCCATGATCCACCTGATTGTCTACTTTCATGATCGTGATGCCGGTTTCCGGGTCGCCGTTCAAAAGCGCAGTCTGAATCGGCGACGGCCCGCGATAGTGCGGCAGGAGTGAGGGATGAATATTGAGGAAACCGCGGGCGGGTACGTCCAAGTAGCGCTGGGGAATTATGTTCCCGTAGGCAGCGACAATCGCCAGCTCGGGCTCCAGGGCTTTAAAGCGCTCGAAAAAGGCATCATCTTTGAGCGTGGCTGGCTGGAGAACCGGCGCGCCAACCTCTCCGCCGGTCAATTTGACCGGCGGAGAGGTTAGTTCCTTCCGCCGGCCGGCAGGCTGATCGGGCTGGGTAATAACGGTGCGGATATCGTATCCCGCTTCGGAGAGTTTTTTCAGGGCTGGCACCGCAAAGGCGGACGTGCCAAAAAATACGATCTTCATAAGACGCGGTCTTTGATGGTTTTGCCGTTCAGATGGTCGGTCTCATGCTGGAAGACCCGCGCCAGAAAACCCCGAGCTTTGATCTTGAGTTTCTCACCGCGTTCATCCAAGGCTTTGAACATGACTTTTTTGGAGCGGGGAATTTCGGTATAAAAACCGGGAATCGAAAGGCATCCTTCTTCCAGCAGCTCGAGGTCCTTGGAATAATCGGTGATTTCGGGATTAAAATACGCCTCCGGCACGCCATAAGCCTCGGCTGTTTTCTTGTCGATGACAAAGATGCTCTCGTCGCGGCCAACTTGGTTGGCCGCGAGCCCGACGCCATCGTGGTCTTTCATGGCTTTTTTCATATCGGCGACAAGCTCGGCATAAGCGCCGGCTTTGATTCCTTCCGCGGGGACAGGTTCGCTTTTCCGGGCCAGTATCTTTTCCGGCAATTTCGTAATTTCCATTGGCTGTATTAAATCAAATTTCGGCGAAAAAGAACAGCGGCTATACGACTTCGCGCGGGTCTGCGTCGATCAGCCAGCCGGCCGGGACAAAGCGCAAGAATGAACGCATCGAAGGAATTTCCGGTTTGATTTTAAGGATAACCGTATAGGTATACCGGGCTTGATCTTTGCGGACGAACAACGGCGAAGCATCCGCGATTTCGACGAATTCCCGGTATCCTAAATGAACAAGCGTCATTTTGAGTTTTTCGACGAGCGTGGGGGCCCCCCCCGCCCCCCCCCCCGCCCCCAGGGGGCGGGGGGGGAACCCCCCCGCTCGCGGCGACACCCGGGAGTGGACCA
>CAZKJF010000016.1:0-3776 GCA_964553025.1 uncultured Candidatus Saccharibacteria bacterium
CAACATTTCCTTCTTGCGATCGCCGAAGCCCGGGGCTTTGACGGCCAGAGAGTTAAAGATGCCACGGAGTTTGTTCAGCACCAGCGTCGGCAAGGCGTCGCCGTCGACGTCTTCCGCGATAATGACTAATCCCCGCTTGCCGCCTTTGGCGATTTTTTCAAGCAACGGTACGATATCCTGAATGGAAGAAATTTTCTTGTCAGTGACGAGAATATATGGATCATCATAGACCGCCTCCATGCGCTCGGTGTTGGTAACCATATAATGCGAAACCCAGCCGCGGTCGAATTGCATGCCTTCAACCAATTCGGTCGACATATCGGACGATTGCGATTCTTCGACGGTTACGACGCCTTCTTTGCCGACTTCATTAAACACTTCGGCGATCAGCGCGCCGATTTCGGGATCGTTGGCCGAAATGGATGCGACTTCTTTCAAATTAGTCTTAGTTACGGCCTGCTTGCGCTTTTCCAGGAAAGCGATAACCCAATCCGCGGCTTTATCCATGCCGCGCTTTAAAACCAGGGGGTTGGCGCCCGAAGCGACGGCCGAAAATCCTTCGGCTACGATTGCCTGGGCCAATACGGTCGCCGTAGTGGTGCCGTCTCCGGCGATATCATTGGTCTTTGACGCGACTTCCTTGATCAACTCCGCGCCGATATTTTCAAATTTATTCTTTAATTCGATTTCCTTCGCTACGGTCACGCCATCTTTGGTGATGACCGGCGAGCCGAATCCGCGGTCGAGCAGGACATTGCGGCCTTTGGGGCCGAGTGTAACTTTCACCGCATTGGCGATCTTGTCGACGCCGCGCTTTAAAGACTCGCGCGCTTCTTCTTTGTATGAAATTTGTTTTGCGCTCATGTTAGTCGATAATCGCGAGGATATCATCCTGGCGAACGATTAAATATTCTTTGTCCGAAATTTTGACCTTGTGGGGACTGAACTTGCTGAAGACGACCGTGTCGCCTTTTTTAACCTCGATCGGCAGACGCTTGCCGTTGTCATCGAGTTTTCCGGGCCCGACAGCGACGACCGTGCCAATCTCCGATTTTTCTTCTTTGACGGTTTCCGGAAGGAGAATGGCGCTCTTTTTTTTATCTTCCTTCACCGCCTCCAGCACGACATGATTTGAAAGTGGTTTGATCATGGTGGTGTTATGAGTTACTTTTAGCAGTCATTATACTCGAGTGCTAAATCGTGTCAATAGACAAAAAATGGAAAGACCCCGCATTATGGGGTCTGGGAATTTTTTATTGAAATTAGAGTGGCTCCGTTAATTTTTTATGATACAGCCAAAAAGGATTTCCCTCTGTTACTTCATAAATAATACTGCAATTTGGAGAAACGGACAGCTCTAGAATAACCTGATTAATAAATTCCTTTTCTTCTCGTAGTATTCGAGCTGCATGAACATCAATTTGGTATTCATCTTCATTTCTTTTGTAAGGATTACTAAAATATTCGGCTACCCGAGCATGCCATGCATGGATAAGCTCGTGAATTAAGGTCAGAAATTGTTCATCCAATACGCTGCGTCTCTCGAAGCCAAATGGATCATCAAATCCTGGGGCCGGTTGAAGCGCGTGGATAAATATTACGTCTTGCTTATCATACATGAATAAATAACAACCGAACGGAGATATTCGATCAGTAAACTCTAGACGGAGACCATGCTCAAAAATCGGTTTGAGATCCTCGAACGAAGAAAAACAGGGAACTTTTTTTGGATGACCTCTCAATGTAAAAGTCCTGGGAAAATTTAAACACTATTTTCCAAAAGAATCAATTAAGACCTGAATCTTTTTCGAAAAATTCGGATATGGAGAGCCCGCGGAGTGTGCGGTTGTAGTGATCCAAGACCGTGCGCTCAAAGGAATGCGGGTGGAATTCAAGTTCCGAATCGGTATAGACCACGCGGCCTCCGGCCGCGTGGGTCGCCGGATTGTTTGCAATCCGCCGCTGCTGGTATCGCTTGGCCCGATGCTCCAAGAAATCACCGATCGAATGATCCAGAATCCATTCTGCCAAGCGTACGACGGCGCGGAGAAATCCGTTGGGCTGAATCGTTCGATGACGGACAATCTGATAGGGTTCAGAATGAAGAATAAAATTTCCAATCCATGCATTAGCATCGAAAAACTTTTTATCTAAATCGGCAGAAATATATACGGGTACCAATCGGGCATAGGTTTGAGCGTTGTACAAACTCTGATGGCGGATTTCCAGGCAATCGGCGGTAAGGTAGTGATTGAAACAAAGCTTATCGGACGCACGGCGTTCGCTGCGCGTCCGACGAATACCCAACAGTGACGTCCAGGCGGAAATGCATAAGCGGCCCAAATACAGCCGGCCGGGCTTCATAATCATCAAGATATCGAAATCGCTGTCGGCAGTCGTGTTGCCGAGGGCTAAACTGCCGCTGACGAAGAAACCCTCGATCCACGGACAGAGCTGGAGCCAGCGGGCGCGGCGCAGAAATGTCTGCCATTTCTGCGCCGCGATTTTTTCCCGGCGCAGACGCTCACTCGCGGTCTGGCCACGGCCAGCCAAGGCATAGAAGCCATTTTCTTGAACAATATCGCCACTCTGAACCAAACGCTCCAATTCAGCGATGATCGCCGCCAGCGATGCGCTCGGCAATTCAGATAAGCCAAGCCGGCGCGGCTGAATCAGAAACCGCCAAGCCTCAAACGAGGTCAGCGGGTATTCAAAAATATCATGATAGGCCAGCGTGGCCAGAAGCACCTTCCGAAGTTCCATAATCTGTGGTATAATATTGGCTTACGATGACTTCCCTAGAGCTTACCACATTTATTAAAAAACTCCCGACGGCGCCGGGCGTGTATTTATTTCAAAACGCAGCGGACCGGAATATCTACATCGGCAAAGCGTCTTCCCTGCGCGCCCGGGTTCGTTCCTACCGCGACGCGGCGGATCCGCGCATCCGGAAAATGGTCGCCGCGGCGGCCGGGCTGAAATTCATCCGAACGGATTCGGAAATCGAAGCCCTGATTTTAGAATCCCAGCTCATCAAGCAAAAGCGGCCGCAGTTCAACATCATGCTCCGCGACGACAAGCAATATTTCTACGTCGGCTTTACCAAAGAAGAATTCCCGCGAATCATTCTGACCCACCAGCCGCACAATCAAAAGATCACCTATATCGGGCCGTTCACCGAAGGCACGCCGCTGAAATCAGCGCTGCGATTCCTCCGGACTATTTTCCCGTATTGCACCTGTACCCAGCGGCACCACAATTTCTGCCTGAATTATCACATCGGCAAATGCCTCGGCTCCTGCTGCCTCCGCGAAGATTCGGCGCGGATGAATCTCGAACAACGCGCCGAGGCCGCCGCACAATATGCCCTGAATATCCGTGCGATCAAAGAAATCCTCGAAGGCAAAAAATCAACGCTCATCAAAGACTTAACGAAAAAGATGGACCGTCTGGCCCGAACCGACAAACTCGAAGATGCAATCCTGCTTCGAAACAAGATTGCCCGCATTGAACATATTTTCGAACACGCCCGCATCGTAAAAAACTCGGAAATCCTCCGCCGGCACGAACCGTTTTTGGCCCGCATCCTGAAAACCGGCAAGACGATCCGGCGGATCGAGGGCTACGACATCTCCAATATCCAAGGCCAGCATGCCGTCGGCGTTATGGTAACCTTTGTAGACGGCCAACCCGACAAAAATTTCTATCGGCTGTTCAATATCAAAACGGTTCACGGCGCCAACGATACTGCAATGCTCTCGGAGGTTCTACAGCGG
>CAZKJF010000017.1:0-10374 GCA_964553025.1 uncultured Candidatus Saccharibacteria bacterium
TGGCCGGCTGGTTGCCCCTATTTCAACCCCCCCGGGTTACCCGGGGGGGGGCCCGGCACGTTTTTGTGGGGGGGGGGCCGTCCGGGCCCCACCGCCACCAACACCACGAGCCCCAGCAGACCGATCCCCACTACGATTCCAAGCTGTTTCCAGCTCACGCCCGCCGCAAAATACATTCCCAAGGCAATGCAGCCGATGACGATAAGTGTCCCGATATCCGGCTGCAGCGCGAGCAGCACCGTTACCAGGCCGAGAATTAAAAAGAACGGCGCCGCACCATAGACCCAATTTTTCATCCGTTCATGCCGCCCGCCGAACCATGCCGCAAGATAAATAATCAAAGCCAGCTTGAGCAGTTCGGCCGGCTGAAAGACAAATCCGTACAAATTCACCCAGCGCACCGCGCCCTTAGTGCCGTAGCCGAACTGCGGCACGAAAACCAAAGCCATAACGAATAATGCCCCGAACAAAATTACCAGCGAAAGTTTCCGCCAGACATGGTAATCAATCCGCGACAGGAAATACGCAATCACCGCGCCGGGCAGAATACCGAACAAGAGCTGGTGGTAGAAATAATAGTAGGAAGAATCGAATTTCTTCTGGGCATCGGCGATCCCGGCCGAGGAAAGCACCGCTAAGCCGAAAACGACAAGAATCCCGATTGTCCACGCAAGCTTCTTCCGCATCTCCCCAGTATACCGCAATTGTCGCGAAGATCGAAAATGACTTCCTCTGAAGGAACGCCCGGAGGCGGGTAGCCGAGGTAGATCAAAAATTCCAGCAGGAATTTTATGCGGTTCCTGAAGAGGAAGTCATTTTCGATCAGCAACTAGCGAAGGGGCGGAATCTTGGAATCGATAAGAAAGAGTACCAGGCCAATGATCGCGCCGATAGCGTTGATCATCCAGAAACGCATGGTTACTTGCGTCTCGGGCCAGCCCAGCGCTTCAAAGGTATGATGAATAGGCGTCGACGGGAAAATCTTTTTTTTGCGTATCTTCTTGGATAAAAGCTGGAGAATCACCGAGCCGGACTCGATCAGCGGGATAACGGCGATAATCGGCAGCAGCAGCTCGGTGCCGGTCAGAAGCGCTACCACTCCGACGGTAAAACCAAGCGCCATCACGCCGGTATCCCCCATGAAAAACTTAGCCGGGAAAATATTAAACCACAAAAACCCGACCAGTGCGCCGATAATGGCGCCCAGGAAAATGACCAAATCAATCCGGCCCTGGTCGAACGCAATCGCCGCCAATGCGGCGAAAACCGTCAAAAACACACCGCCGGAGAGGCCATCCAGCCCGTCGGTTTCATTCATCGAGAAGGCAGTGGCAACCATGATAAACAAAAAGTATGGAATATAGAGCCAACCGACCGCGAAGTCGCCCAGAAACGGCACGGTAATCGTCGTGATTTCAAGCTTCGCATAGAACCACCACGCGCCGATCGCCGCCACGGCCAGGAAAAACAGCAACCGCTTGCCCATGCGAAACCCGCCGCGCTTGAGCACGCCGATCATATCATCAGCCATGCCCACAAACCCGGCCAGAATCAAAAATCCGAGCGGCAAGAGCGTCTGGCTGCGCGAGAGGAAATTAACTCGAGACCAGAATCCGTCATGCAACGCCGAAAGCGCCCAGAAGAAGAGCGTAATGATTGAGACGGTGAGCCAAATCGGCAAGCCGCCCATCGTCGGCGTGCCTTCTTTTTTCTTGTGCAAAGAATTAAAAATCGGCGCGTCCGGCCGTTCAATTTGTTTTCCGGGCTTAAAGCGCGTGTACAGCACTTTAGTCCAGAAATGCGTGATGATTAAATTAAGGAAAAAGGCGATGGTCGTAACGACGAACAAACGGACAACGTTGAAAATCGTAAGCGTATCTATGAGTTGCATAACGAAGTTATTGCCATCGGTAAGCCTGTTTGGTCCATGCGACCAGCTGACTCATGGCCTCGAAACGGCCGGTAGAACCCAATACAATGGCGATTATTTTGTCGTCGGCTTCAGGGGCCTGGACAATCAGCATTATACACCCCAGCGCACTGTCTGTATAGCCGGTTTTTCCACCGAAAATATCCGCCAATTTACCGAGTAATTCGTTGGTAGACTTGATTTCGTGGGCAATGGAACCGTCGGCGGAAGCAACGACGGCGGTACGTTCGCGGGAGAAGTTCCACAAAGCGTCATAGCGGAGGCCGTAGGAAACGATTTTAATCAGATCATGAGCGGTTGAATATCCTGAATCATCCAAGCCGGCCGCATCCACAATATGCGTGCTCGTCATCCCCAACGACGCGGCTTTGGCGTTCATTTCGGCGATTAGATCAATACCCTGGGTCTGGGCATAGTCCCGAAGCGCGTAGGCCGCGTCGTTGGAGGATTCAATCAGCATCAAACGCAAGAGACTATTAACGCTGATGGTCTCGCCGACGAATAAATCCTGGCGTTCGCCATCGACTTTCACCGCTGTCGGATGGACAGTCACGACTTCGTTGGGGCTGAATTTTTCCCACACCACGACTGCATTGAGAATCTTGGTCAGCGACGCGATCGGCAGTTTTTCATCGGGATTGCGGGCGAACAAATCGCGGTCGGATTTTACGTCATATACGATCGCCGCTTTGGCATCCAAATTCGGGCCGCCATCCCGCTCGTCGCGAAGCGGCAGATAGTTAGGCTGGGTCAAAGGCAGAACAAATGCTTCAGCGGTATGAAAAACCGGCGCGGTCGTCGGGAACTCGCGGCTATGGATGATATTCGCGACAAATATCCACGCATTTGCGCAGATTAAACCCGCGACGATCCCAATTGGTATCAGCCATTTCATGAATCTTAGCTGGTTATTTTAATGTGAAGCTCTTTGAGTTGTTTTTCTTCCAAGTCGGACGGAGATTCCATCATCAGATCGCGGGCGTCGCCCGTCTTAGGGAATGCGATAACCTCGCGGATATTGGGCTCGTCACCGAGAATCGTGAGCAGGCGGTCCAAGCCCCATGCGATGCCTCCGTGAGGCGGCGCTCCGAACGAAAACGCTTGAAGCATATGCCCGAAATTGCGCTCGACCCGAGCTTCATCAAAACCCATAATCGTGAACACAGCCCGCAAGCCGCTCGCGGTGTGATTGCGGATGCTTCCGCCGCCGACTTCGGAGCCGTTGAGCACGATATCGTATTGAGTGGTAAGAATATCACCGACGTTCCGGCCTTGGAGCAGATCATCTCGGAACTCCGGCTTGGCGGCCGAAAACGGGTTATGGGTAAACGTCCAGCCGCCTGCATCAGTCTTTTCGAAAAACGGAAAGTCAACGACCCAGCAGAACGCCAGAAGATTAGGATCGTTCTTGTCTGTGCGGATATCGGGCCGGTCAGTACCGTACTTTTCCATTGCTTCTTTGTAAGAAATCTGCGGAAACGGGATCTGCTGGATCCGTTTTTCGGGAGCAAGCTTTTTGACCAATTCAATCAAAAGGTTTTCATTCAATCGCATCACGTCTTCCTGCTCCACAAAGCTCATCTCAAGGTCAAGCTGGGTAAATTCCGGCTGACGGTCGCCGCGGGTGTCCTCGTCGCGAAAACAGCGGGCAATCTGGAAATATTTCTCCACGCCGCCGACCATGAGGAGCTGTTTGTACTGCTGGGGCGACTGGGGCAGCGCAAAAAATTTACCCGGATAGAGGCGGGAAGGAACCACGTAATCCCGCGCGCCTTCCGGCGTCGATTTGGTGAGAACGGGGGTTTCAATTTCCAAGAATCCTTTCGCGTCAAGATAGTCGCGGATGAATTTAACGATCCGATGACGGAAGATCAGATTCTTAGTCATGCGTGCCCGGCGCAAATCCAAATAGCGGTACTTCATCCGATGCTCTTCGCCGATTTCTCTACCATCGGTATCGATCGGAAACGGAGGCGTTTCCGATGTATTTAAAATTTCGAGCGCAACAGGCTCGATTTCGACGCGACCGGTCGGGATGTCGGAATTGACCATCTTTTCGGGCCGGGCATTGATTTTGCCCGTTACATGGATCGTCCATTCAGCTCGGAGCTGGCTCGCCTGCTCGTGGATTTCTTTATTGCCGGGAGTAAATACCACCTGCGCGATTCCGCTTCGATCCCGAATATCGATAAAAATAAGTTTACCGTGATCGCGACGATTGTGAACCCAGCCGTACAGTTCCACGGTCTGCCCCGCCAAGTCCTTGATGTCAATAACATTCGTTCGTTGCATGTTGGTAGAATACCACAAAAAATTCCGAAAACAAGATGATAACTTGAGATTTGAACAAAAAAAGAAAGCCCCTGGCGCTGATCTGCTTTCGCAGACAGCGCCAGGGGCGCAGAGATAGCGGGCGGCTCGCATCAGCTCGCCACCCGCTTGTACAGGAAGTAGGGCATCATCAGGAGAATCCTCTCCCGCTTCAGCCACTCCTTGCTGAAACGAACCCGGGGCTGCGTCGAGTCCGGCATGTACCAGTACTCTTCGTCGCCCACGGTCCGGATCTCTTCGCAGATCCGGACCGTGCTTTCGGCACCCACTTCGCGAATCGCGGCTCTCAAGTCGCGTTCGCACCGCCACAAATGCGGCAGAGCGGCCGAGATCCAGAGTTCGTCGATGCGGTTCTCAACCGCCCATCGTGCCGCTTCGCGCGCAATGCGCAAAGTCGGTGGCGGGTTGCCCGGCGTCTCCGTACAATACGTCATCTTCGCATTCCACGAAGGATCGAACTGCACATCGAGCTGGGTGAAGATCGGCGCATCGCCGAGAGATTCGGCCTTGCGGGCCGCGATCCTGGTAATTGCGACGTTCGATCGAAGTGTGTGTGGCACTCCGAATCCGAATGCGACTACTCCCGCTTTCATCAAAGAACCGTCCTTTCTCTGCCTTCCGGCAGAAAATCTATCGTACTTTCATTATACCAAAAATATCATAAAAAGTCAATACAGCCATTTTGGCCATGTTTTTATTGCTGTTTGGCTATTTTTGTGGTATGCTACCTTTATATATTGCGCCCGTAGCTCAGTTGGTAGAGCAACTCCCTTTTAAGGAGATGGTCGTCCGTTCGAATCGGACCGGGCGCACACCTATACCTCCAAAGAGAGATTTGGACTGATTTTTCTCTTTACGGTTTTTTCTCGTAATGCGCGTTTAATGAGTAGGTTAATCTTTTCAGCGTGGTCGTAGACCAGCGATCGATTGCCGATGATGCAAACCCGGACGGAGAGATATTCTTCAAGTTCGTCTTTTAAACTCTCGAAATACGCCGGCTGGTTCATGGCCAGCGAATGAACGACGCCATCATCGTGATACCAAACATCCTGGGGCGCAAACCGGTGCGGCGAAAGCGTCGGAACGACAAGAACGGTGTGCTCGGGAATTTTCAGTAGCCGGGCGATTTGAGATTCGATATGTTCCAGGTCGCCGGAAGATGCTCGAGTTGCGAACTGATCGAAAAACGCGCGGGTCTCGCCGATAACTTTGATCTGCTTGCCTGCCACGCGTTCGCGCGATTGCTTGCGATCAACTCGGAATACGACACCGGTACTCGGCGCGATCCGTTTCATATACGACGTATACAAAAACTGGATCCGTGGATCGGAATCGGTATAAATGCGGGCCATTAATTCTCCGTCGGTAAGCAGCCAGAGATCTTCGGGGTCAATGCGGCGCGTCGAAATCCACAACGCAATCATTTTTTGGAGAAAGCGCTTCGCGATCAGCGAGGATTTATTCAGATATACCTCTTTATACATGTACGTGTAGAGACGCTGGATTTGTTTCGCCGCTTCCAGCGCTTTCTTGTCAATTGCCACTCGGCCGTCAATGTAATCGAGATAATCAAGAATCGTCTCCACATCGGGCCGCTGGCCGAAGCCGATGTGAAACGTATCGCGGTCAAGGTAATCAATCTTGTCCATCCCAAGGTTTTTGTCGGAAACGATACTGCCAAGCGGATCTTGGTTTTCAAAAAATCTGCGGATCACCGCATATTCCCCGCCTGACGCCTTCATAGCTTGTTCCAGCTCATCAAGAATCCGGAAACCGTTCTTTTTGTGATTGTACGGTGTCAGGTCCTCGATCAAATGCGAAAACGGCCCGTGGCCGATGTCATGAAGAAGCCCAAAGAGTGCCACATTCCGGGCCTGGGAAAGCGTGAGAACGCCTTCTTCTTCCAAGCGTTTGCACAACCGCGCGGTTTTACCGTATACGCCCAGCGCGTGTTCAAAACGATTATGAGACGCGCCGGGAAAAACGAATAAAATATTACTTAATTGGGAAACAAATCGGAGCCGTTGAAATAACGGATGCTGGACAATTGGCATGATTCCGCGAATATCAATGCTCTCCCCCGGCGGAATCCGAATGTATTTCTTATAATAGCGGGACGGCATTCTCAAACCTTACCATAGTCATCAAAAAAGAAAACCAGCCGGAGGGGCTTCGCCCCTCCGGCTGGACATGTGCCGGCTGGTTACTGCTTGTCGCTGCCGGGAAACGCACACTGTGCGTTTCCCGGCGTGTAGCCGCGGCAGAAAATCTGGCTCGGCTTGGACTGCAGGAACCCTGCAGCGATGTTTGAGTTCTCGAAAGTAAACTCCTTATCGCCGCAGATCGCGTGGCCCACAAGACTGGCCTTGGCATCCGTTGAGGTCCACCGCGTCACAGTGCAGTTGCCTTCCCATATCTTCTTGTCCAGGAGACTGATGTGATAGGCCACGCTATTGACGCATGCTCCTATTCCAAGGAATATCACCACAGCCAGGCAAAAGGTGAACTTCAAGATCAGACGGCTCATCGCGACGCCTCCTCATTCTTTTCAAAGCTGATAAACGGGCAAATCTTTTCCTTGCGGGCCGAGATCCAGGCACGGGCAACTTGAATGCCGGAGAGGCCTTGATTGAGAGAACAATCAAGTTGCTTGAGACGATTGAGACGTTGGAAATCGCGGCGCCGTCGGCGCCACTCTGAACTTTTCTTCCAGAAATAAGACGACAACACGCCCCCCAGGAACGCGCCGCCGACAATAAGAACCCAGAAGCCCCAAAATAGTGCGTAGCTCCACCCAAAGAAGCGGAATGGCAGGATCACGATCACGTACACGGCCGCTGAAAGAAGCGCCGCGTGCAAGGCGAGAACCATCGGCATCCAGATCACGATTGTCCGGATGTAGAAGCAGAGATTGGTCCCGTGATAGTACAGACGAAGACCTTCCGGACTCGAACTCTGCCCTTCTTTGAACTTGAGCCAGATAGCCAAGCTCCAGAAGAAAAGCTTAGCGTGCCAGCTCTCTTTCTCAATGTACAACTCCGATCTCATCGGACTCCTGCTATTTTTAGGCGTATCGGCCCGTGGCATAGCTACCCTCGTTGTGAAAATTGCTGGCAATACTATACCATAATCTAAGGGCGGCCGCAAGGCCGCCCTTAGATTATTTCTTCAGCGCTTCTTCAATGATCTTTTTGAGTTCGGAAGAATCGGCGCCTGGCTTTTGTTTTGGCGGCTTTTCTTCCAGTTTACGGCCCTGGAAGTCAACTGCGCCTTCGGTCAGAGAGCTTAAGAACGCGCGGTGAGTGGGAGATGGACGAGGTTCGCGCCGCGGCGCCGACGGACGGCTCGATGATTGCGGAGAACGCGGCGCAGCCGGACGAAGCGGCGGGCCCTGGCGGCGCGGCGACGGCGGCGCCACTTCTTCGATCGGCATCGCCCACTCGGCAATATCTTTCTCGACTTTATCGCGCGGCGTACCGTAAGTATGCCGGGAAAAATCAATGATCTCGTCTTTGTATGTTCGTTCGGGCCTCGGGAACGGCGGCAGCGAGACAGCCGAAAAACCCTTGGACGTAATCCCATTGACCATCAGTTTCATATACATGTTGTATTTGCCGAGATTCACGATATCCGCGGCCATAAAGTCAGGCGCATACCATTTTTCCAGAAATTCGGCATCTTCGGCGCCAACTCGGAATGTAACGATCGTACCGACATTACCGAAGACCGCATCAGCGACGACTTCTTCCATTTGTTTGATGTATTGATGGGCAACGACGAGACACAAATGATACTTGCGAGCTTCGGAAAGAATATTGGCGAAGGATTCAGTCGCGAAGTTCTGAAATTCATCAACATACAGATAGAAATCGCGGCGCTCGCTTTCGGGAATATCCACGCGCGACATGGCCGCCAATTGGATTTTGGTAATCAACAATGCGCCGATGAGGCGGGAAGCGTCTTCACCGATGGCGCCTTTGGATAAATTGACGATCAAAATCTTGCCTTCGTCCATAATCTTACGCATGTCGATGGTTGACTTCACTTGGCCGACAATGTTGCGGATGACGTTGTTGGAAGCGAATTGGCCGACTTTGTTTTGGATCGCAGCAGTCGCTTCCGTAGCGAACTTATCGGCATACTTGGCAAACTCTTCAGTCCAGAACGCTTTGACGATCGGATCTTTCAAGGTTGCGACGACCCGTTTGCGATATTCTTTGGACGACATTAATCGGTTGATGGCCAGCAGCGTCGAGTCTTTATGCTCAAGCAGAGCAAGGATCGTATTGTTTAAAATGTATTCCATGCGGCCTGACCAGGCATCGGCGCCCCAGATTTTTTTGAACACGCCCAGCAACCCCGAAGCAATCAAATGCCGGTACTCATATTCGACTTGATCCAAAACGTTGAATGCGATCGGATTGGCAAGATCGCTCGGATCGAAATAAATGACATCTTTCATCCGCTCGGGCGGAATGAAATTCAACAGAGCGTCGGCTGAATCGCCGTGCGGATCCAGAAACGCCAAACCCCGGCCCTCTTCAATATCTTGGATAGCCATATTCTTCAAAAACTCCGACTTGCCCATGCCCGTCGAACCGACCACGTACATGTGGCGGCGGCGGTCGTCGGCCTTGATGCCAAACCGTTCTTTCTGATTGCGAAAGTTGGTCTCACCAAGGACAAGCACTTGTGTATCGGAAGGCAACGGCATATGAATATATTATACCACGGGCAAGTTGACCGGCGGTTCGCCCTTCTTGGCTTGGACGCGCGGCAGGGACGGCGTGCGCAAACCGACGTCGGGGAAATGAAAAATCGTCGCCGCTTCTTCAGTCGTCAAAATAAACGGCTTGGCCGGAAATGCGCGCTGGCGGTAACGGCCATAGAGCTTTTTTTTGTTCTCGAACGTTTTGGCTTCCTTGTTGAAGCCCTTTTTGACGTCTGGCGAAAATTCAGATTTAAAACCGTTCAGGGATTGAGAGGCGAATAATTTAAACCCGGCGCTTACCTGACCAAGACGCTCTTTCACATAGCGGTCTTTGGGCGCGGCATAGAGGATACGGATGCCGGCATAGAAAGCAAGCTTCGTGAATGAGCGCTCGATCGCTTTGACCGTCTCTTGGGCGCCGGGCCCAAGCTGGCCGAATGTCTTAGCCTCTTTCTTTTCAGGCGCGGCGGCGGGAACACCGAGGGCCATATCCATGAGTTTGAACCCTTTTTCAAAAATATTCTCTTTGGGCTTTTCCGGTTTTTCGTGAATTTTATCCAAAACGGCTTGGCCTTTTTTGATCCATGAATCGTCGGAAGCGCGGAAAAGATATTGGATGCCAAGCGTTTCGCCAAAGAGCATAGCGTTCAGCACTTCGGCGACGGGACCCAGTGGATCAATGCGCTTAACGTCTTCCTTGCCGGCGCCTTGTTCTTCGAATTCGATATACGTGCGGATAGGATAGGCGTCTTCTTTGGACAAGCCCATCTCCTGGCCGTTCACCTCGAAGGTCTCATCCGGCGCGCCCAGAGGCAGCTGGGCCATATAGTCAGGCACCTGGCTCAATTCCGCTTCGGGATAATGCGCATAGATTTGCGCTTCGGCCACGCCGCGATGCGATTCCAAAACGCGGATATAAAAATGGATCTGGCCGCCCAGACCGACGATCTCGAATGCAAACCAATCAGGCACCTGGCCCTTGAAAATCTTGCCGCGCCAGACGCGGAATTTATCCAGCCAGGATTTGGCCGGCGGTACGCCGCCGATCGAGTGCAGCGCGGCGAACAGCTGCTCCATCGCCTTGGGACTGCGATGAACGTCCTGCGGGACTTTAATTTCCAGCAAGACCCATTTCATTTCGGAGAGATAGCGCGTCTTGGCGTACTGTTCGTTCACTTCGAGCCAAAGAAAAAATAAAACCGGCGGAACCCACACCCACCAGTAGAGGAAGAGAATGGAAACTGCGGTAAGGACGCCCGAAAGCGTCAAAATCAGGGAATCTATCGCCATGTCGGAGGGTTATTACCCTCTTAAAGTATACGTCCCGTCGGAATTTTTTACAAACGTCTTGGAATCCTGGAGATTCAATAGAATGGTGTTTTCTTTGACCATGCGAGCATCT
>CAZKJF010000018.1:0-77407 GCA_964553025.1 uncultured Candidatus Saccharibacteria bacterium
CGGGCAGGGCGTTTCAGGCTGGTACTGACTCGTCGGGTCCCATGCTATCGGGCCTATGGCGCATACAAAAGCCATAGGAACTACTAAAAATGGCCGCGATTCGCAACCGAAATATCTCGGCGTGAAACTCTATGACGGGCAAGTCGCTCTCGTCGGCAACATTATCGTTCGCCAGCGAGGAACGAAATTCCTTCCCGGCGCAGGTGTCCGCCTCGGTTCCGATTATACCATTTATGCCGTCGTCCCGGGTAGAGTGAAATTCACAACTACCCGCAAAACCGGCTTCAATGGCGAACGTCGGATCGCGAAAGTGGTCAGCGTAGTTCCTAACTAAAACCCCTTCGATTATCGAAGGGGTTTTAGTTACTGGGTTCTGATGATAAGGCGAATGTTTGCCTGAGCCGAAGCGGACAAATTAATCCCGACAGCATGTTCGCCGGAATGCTTGATATGCTCCCCGTGCTCGCCGAAGTCGAGCATACTTTTTTCGATGTGAAAACCCGTTTTTTGCGTGAGGAGTTTAGCGACCTCTTCTTTCGTGACCGAAGAAAACAGCGTCCCGTTCGGACTGGCTTTTTTGGAAATCTCAAGGACCGTGTCTTTCAGCGCGGCCAGCGCGGCATTCGCCTGTGCAACTTCTTTCTCGGCCGAGGCGTGCTGCTGGGCTTGGAGGGCATGGGCCTCTTTTTCCGCTCCCGCGCTGGCCGGCTTGGCCAGTTTTCGGGGAAAGAGAAAATTGCGGGCATGGCCGTCAGAAACGTTCTTGATCTCCCCTATTTTCCCGAATCCTTTGATGTTTTGCAACAAAATAACCTTCATTGCTGAATATGTTAGCACACATATCGATGTTGACCAGAGCCCGAACGGAGGCAGCCTCCGTTCGGGCGATTCGTTATCGAAGAGTATCGAGGGCGCGCTTGAGCTGTGGGTCTTTGTCGGGATCGCCGGGGACGAAATCTTTCTTCTGATCGTCAGTCAGTTCGACTTTGATGTCCGGCTCAATGCCCTGGGCGGAGATATTGACGCCGGCGGGCGTATACCACTTGGCGATGGTAACTTTCAATGAGGCGCCGTTATCGAAGTTCTCAAGTTCTTGGACAGATCCTTTGCCGAAAGTTTTTTCGCCGATCAGGCGGATATGCTGGTCATCATGGAGCGCGCCGGCCAAGATTTCGGAAGCGGACGCCGATCCGCCGTTTACGAGCATCACCGTCGGATACTTTTTGAGCTGGCTCTTACCGTCGGCTTTAAAGTCATTGCGAGTTCCGTTTCCGAATACTTCGCTGACGACAAGGTGGCCGTTGTCGACGAACCAACCGGCAAGATTGATGGCGGAATCAAGTAGGCCGCCCGGATTGCCGCGCACGTCAACGATGAGTCCGTCGGTGTTTGATTTTAAGATTTCATCGGCTGCCGCCTTGAATTCAGAATCGATATTTTCGCTGAAGGAATAGAGCTGCAGGTACGCGATGTGCTTGCCGTTGTAATCGATCATTTTCCAGTCTACGGCGGGAACTTTGATTGCATCGCGAGTGATGGTTACATCGCGGGATTTGCCGTCGGCCGAGAGAATAGTCAGAGTGACTTTGGTGCCGATTTTGCCCCGAATCGTGTTCACGGCTTCATCTACGGCCATGCCGGCCGTATCTTTGCCGTCTACTTTGATGATTTTGTCGCCCGTAACGATACCGGCTTTCTGCGCCGGACTGTCTTTGATCGGCGCGACAACAACCAGCACGCCGTCCTTTTCGTCCAATTCGATACCGACTCCGCCGAACGAGCCGGAAATCTGCTCTTGGAATTTTTGGCTCGTCTCGGGTTCAAAAAATACGGTGTAGGGATCCCCGAGCGAATTAACCATGCCACTGATGGCGCTGTAGACCATTTTTTGCAAATCAAGCTTGGATTTGTCGACGTACTTGTTTTCCAGGATATTCCAGGCCTTCCAAAATTCGCTGAAATCAACGTTTTGGACGTTGCCCGTGTCCTGATTGATCAGCGCCTGCACGCTTGCCGCTTTGGATTGATGGAACTGGGAAAATTCAAACCCGCCGCCGAAGCCGATGACCAAGGATGCGATGATGACAATGGGAAGAAATTTTTTCATGAAACGTGAGTAAAACGCCGGGTGCCGTATTTGCGGAAATAGCGGATCGCGTCTTTGATGTGCTGGCGCGTTTGGCGGTTAACGAAAACGTCGAAGATGCCGACGCGGCCGCGCGATTCTCGGTGATGGTAATGAAACATCTGCGCTTCGGGAATATACGCGACGGCGTATCCATTGTCCCAAAATCGGCGCGGCCAGTCAACGTCGCTTAGATATAAAAACATGCTTTCATCCATGGGGCCGACTTTTTCCGCCGCCGCCTTGGTAATCATGAAGGCGGAACCCGAGAGCCAGTCAACGAGAGTCGGATGCGTAAGGTCCCGATCGTTCATGAAAAAATCGTTCATCGATTTTTTCATGAACGGCAAAAGGCCGAGCGGTGTCCGGCGCGACAAAATAGTGAGCGGGGTTACATATCGAAAGCATGACGCTTGCGGCGTACCGTCGAAATTTAAAAGTTTGGGGCCGGCCATGCCTACCTCGGAATGGCCGATTAAATATTTGTGGAGAATCTCAAAACTGTTTGCCATCGGGATGATATCCGAGTTCATGATGAAGCAGGTATCGCCGCCTGCGGCGGCGATACCTGCGTTCACTCCTTTGGTATACCCGATATTTTCGGCAAACGGCAGGTATTTCACGGACGGAAATTCTTCAGTAACCACGCTTCGCGTCCGCGGGCCGGCCGCCACGTCGACCACCAGGATTTCATGGGCAAAACTCGGCGTGATCGCCCGCTGGATTGACTTCAAGCATAATCGCAAGAGTTCAGGCTTTTGATAATTGACGATAATGATCGAGAGCATGTTAGTTCAGGATCGTCTGGAACAGCGATTTAATCTGATCGAAATTCCCGCCTTTGGGGGTCAGGATATAAATACCGTTGGCATCCTTGCCTTGATCGACAAGATTGTCGGTCGAGATGATATATTTCTTCATAGCCGCAAAGTCAGCCGTTTTGGCGAGCGTCACGAAGTTCTTAATGTCAAATACGCCGATGTCAGTGCGAATGTTGCTGCGAATGGTGTTGAATACGGAAATTGTTTTGAGCGGATCGCTGAAGAAATTCAAGGATAAAAGCTTGTCTTTGAGGGCGAACATGACCTGCTGCTGCCGGCGGGACCGGTCGAAATCCGTGGAAGAATAGCGAGATCGGGCATAATAGAGCGCGTTTTGACCGTCCAAATGATTCGGTCCCGCCGGCAGCGAGAACGGATATCCCCACTGCTTGGGCTCACTGAAGGGCTGGTCCAGAGTTACATCGATTCCGCCGACCGAATCAATGATTTCTTTAAACGATGAAAAACTGAAAATCACAACGTTGTCAATATATACGCCGGTAATCTGCGAAATCTTATCTTTGATGAATTGGAGGGAATTATTGGAGTGGCTCAATCCGTATTCGTACGCCTCGTTTAATTTATTGTCGTTGTCGCCGTGAGTCCAGACAAGCAGATCGCGCGGGATCGAGATGAGCGAGGATTTATGAGTTTTTTTGTCGTAACTCAATACTTGGATCGAATCGGTCAGCAGCGCTCCCCCATCGGCAGCATCAGGATCGTCTTCGCCTCGCATGCCGAGAATTAAAACATCCAGACGGTCGTCTTCTTTTTCCGGCATGACATAATCGCGGCTCTTGGCGACAGGCAGCTTGTGAGGGTCGGTGTTTTCCGTTTCATTGCCGAATAGTTGTCCGATATTAATGCTGTGCGAGCCCGTAATTAAAAGATTGCCGATAATAACGGCGACGAAGACACCCAAAATCCAATAACCCACAGGCGGGATGGAAAGGCGTCGAAGCCATGATTTTCTGGGCTGCGGGGGCATGCCGGGTGAGAACGGCGGAATTGGAGCCATAAGAGATTAAACGAAAAATCGGTGAATTTCCTGACCGGACGCGCGGGCGGATTTCATGATCGCCCGCCGCTTGTGAAGCATTCGCGGGATACCTTTCAAATAACGCGGCAGTTCGCCGAAGACTTGCGGTTCAAACAGCAGTGTATAGGCCAAGACGGCGATTTCGCGCGCGATGATATAGGGCGCGTCCTTCAGAACATTCATTATATAATCGTTTTTGATCCGTGTCCATCGGGTATTGCGCCATTCCAAACGCCGCTTTTGGATGGGAATTTGTCGTCGAATACCGGTTCGACGGATTGAGCTTACCACCCCCGCGGCGTGGCTTTTGGTTGTTTGGCGGTCATGCCAGGCAATGATTCGAGGATCATAGACTTGTTTCCAGCCGGCGATGCTGATGCGCCAGGCGACATCCAGATCTTCGCCGTACCAGAACAGGTCGTGATCAGCGATCTCACCCAAAACGTGGATGCTTTCCAAAGCCGCCCTGCGAAAAACCGGAACGGCGCCTTCGACCCCGAATATTTCGCGGTAGGCGCCGAACCGCTCCCCATCCGGCTGGCCGTGGCCGATATTTGCCACGCGCCGCGAACGTTCGATCTGAAAGCCGCACGTGTCGATAATTTTCCGAGGCAAATTATCAGCTCGCTCTAAGTCAGCAATCGCGTACTGATAGATTTTGGCTTGGAGTCCGCCTACTCGCTCGTCGGTATCCATAATCTCCAGCGCGCGGGCGAGGAAATTTTCTTCCAGCATGACATCGACCGACAGGAATACTACGTACGCTCCCCGCGAGCGTTTCAGCAGCAATTCCTGGCCGCCCCACATGCCGTGATTTTCGCGGCTCTTGATAAACGAGACCGGCGCCTGATTGCCGAATTCTTTTTGCCAGTATTCGATGACCTCTTGCGTCCGGTCGCTCGATCCATTATCCAAGATAAGGATTTCAACGCGGCCCCAATCGACGCGCTGGCTTGCCAGCGCGTCGAGACAATGGCGGATATATTTTTCCCCATTGAGAACTACTAGTTGTACGGATATCGTACTCATGCCAGGTTCTTTTCTTCCGCGAACAGAATTCCGAGAACCACGCTGAAAAATAGGAGCGCGCGCTCATCAAATAACGCTACATCAGTCATCAGATATGCCAGAACCCACGGAATTGAGATTAAACCCGCAGCATAGTAGGCCGAGAAAAAACCGTTTTGGGATGACCGGAATTTCAGATACAGTGTTTTCAAGATCAGCCAGACAAGATAAAGAGCAGCCAAAAGAGCCGGAATTCCCATCTCGGCGGCGATGTGAAGATAGATATTGTGAGCCGAGGAACCCGCCCGCGAGAGCTTAATGTCTTGATCCAAAACGACCGGGAAGTTGCCAATGCCAACGCCCAAAAGGGGCCGAGCTTCGATTGAAGAGAGCGTTTGTTTCCAGATTAGGATGCGCTGGGCATTGGATGTCTCGCCGAAATCAAGAATTGATTTAATCCGTTGTTGAAGCAGCAACGCGTTGCCCTTGGAAACGAGAAATTGGGGCGAAGCGAAAATCGGGTACGCGATGCTGAATAGAAGAATGAATATTGTCAGGTAGGATGCGACATATTTGAAGACATTGCGAGTCGGAAGCGGCACGCGCGTGTGGCGTATGAGCCAGATGACCAAGAAGCTCCAAACGACGACTGCGGCCGCGCCCGCCCAAAACCCGCGCGTGCCGCTTAAAATCACGAACAAGAATATTGCCGGAATCCAAAGGACGGCCAGACTGCCGCGCGTTCGAACCATGCTCCAGAACCGCTCCGCCCGCGCCAACGGTTTTTGGATGCTCCAGGCAAAGAATGCCGGCAAGCCGAGTAAGAGAAAGATCGGAAAAGAATGCGAATCCGGGAAAAGCGAGAATACGCGCAGTGAGAGCTGATCGCCGAAATACGCGAACCAGGTATTGCCGACGTGCGTTGCGATATAGGACCACTCGGTGCCGAATTGCCGAAGCTGGATTCCCTCGCCCCAGATGCGCATAAATTGATAGATGTCGACCAGGTATGTCGCGCAAACTTGGATTATTCCGACTGCCAGCGCGATAATCACTGGCACCGTGAGGTTTCGAATCAGGCGGGCCGGCCGCCGGCCCGCCTGATTCCACGCGACGACTCCGATCAAAGCCGCATTGACGAAATAAATTATTCGCTTCAGGCCTGCGACTGGATCCGGTGAATGCCACAGCGACAGGAAAGCCAGCAATATAAGCGCGTGGAGCGCGACTGCTGCCGGGTGTTTGTGGAAAAATTCGTGCGGATGATTGATCGCTAACTTCAATTCCCCGACCAGATAGCGCCGGGTTTCCGGCGCAAAGAGCCATTTGCAAAAAATAACGATTGAAAACAAGCGCCATTGATTGAAATTATCAAACGATGCGGTAAGCGGAATTGCAATAAAAAGCGGGATTGAGCGGACAAAAAAGACTATCCCATCTTCCAGATTCATCAATGCCAGAGCGACGATGAGGATTCCGGTTTCCCAGATGACCAGCGACCGCGGCGCCAGCCCGGAAACGACAAGGCCAAAAAAAATCAGGTGAGCGATAAATAATGAAAGAGAAAATTTCTTCATACGAGAGTTTTTACGATTGTAAGCCAGCGCTCGGTAAATTTCAGCCAGGAATAGCGCGCGCCGTGCGCAGGGCCTTCTGTTTTAATCCTATTCACTTTCGCCGTGTCCGTCAAAGCTTCCCGCATTGCAGCCGCAATGCGGGAAGGGCTGGCCTCGGTCGCATAAAACGCATTATCTTCGAATAGTTCCCGCCCCAATTCGTTATCGGCGATAATCGGAGGTACTCCCAGCGCAAGTGCTTCCATCGGCGGCAAACCGAAAGCTTCACGATCCGATACGTACAGGAGCGCCGCGGCATTTCGATATAAAACGGCTAATTCTTCTTGCGGCACATAATCTCGGTGACTTACCGCCTCGCGGCCAAGGGTTAAATTCACGGTTTTGACGATATAATCAATTGTCGGCGTTTCATATTTGTCGGGGCCAATCGTAATCAATCGGAAACTCGAAAATTCTTTGCCGATTTCTTTGAAAGCAAGGATCGTCTCTCGCAGATGCCGCCGCGGAAATGCTTGGCCGACGTACAGAAGATATGGATAATCAAGGACGGTGCCGCCTTCTTTCAGTTCTTCAATGTCTACGCCGAGCGGGTTGGCGATGATGCGTCGGGGATTAATGCGGTATAACCGCGCGACGTTTTTCTTTGAAGTTTCAGAAATGGTCATCACGCGCGACGCGCAATGAGCTGTCCACCAGCCGAAGATTCGATACGCCAGTCGGTAGCGGAACGGTAATTTCCCCTCGTGAGCCTCATAATAAATATCCTCGGTCAGAAGCGCGAACGAACGATTGAACGCGATGATCGGCAGCATATAGTTTGGCCAGAACATTACATTCAGACGCTCAAACCAGAGCTTAATCGGAAGCAAGAGATAGTAATAAATCGGGAACAGCCGCCGCCGAAACAGCGGGACGGGCGCAATTTTTTTCTCAAACATGGGTGATTTTAAAAACGGCAGATCAGGCGCTTCATCTTTGAAGTACAAAATAAATTCAAATGTTTCCGCCAGCTCGGGCTGCGCGGCGATTTGCTCGAGTAATTTAATGATCATTTTTCCGACTCCCCATACTGGATTCTTGCCTTCGATTGATTCGCATTCGATGCCGACGCGGATTTTGGCGCCGTCGCCGCGATAGCCGACATAGAAGTCCTTGAAGCCAGCAAGAATCCCTTTGGAAGCTTCTGCATTTCTGCCCAGGAGTATCTTAAGCCATTGTTTCATTGCCACCCACCCGCTCCAGGGCACTGCCAAAAGAACTGCCCACAAGGGGCCGTGCTTGAAATTAAAGCGCAGCGCGCTGCGATAATGATGGCGAAATAAAAACGGCGAACCCATTTTGCCGGTAACTGCCGAAACCGCGTGGCGGACTACAACATCATCGGTCAGGGTAAGCGGAATGCCGGCCCGATAGGCGCGAATGGAATAGTCGGCGTCTTCAAAATATAAAAAATATTTTTCGTCCAAGCCGCCGATGGTCTGGTAGGCGCGGCGGGATATAGCCATTGCCGCTCCGATTGCATAGGTATCGGGACCGATCCGTTCCGGTTTGTGGATATGCTGAAGCGTCGGTTTCAGCCACTGAATACTGCCCCCGTAGACGGTTCGGGAGCCCTCGTTGATAGCCAGGCCGACAAGCCCGTCTGAAGGGCCTAAAACGCCCTTCAGACGGGCGATAAAGTCAGTTTCGACCCAAGTGTCAGGATTGATCAGCAGAACCCAATCAGCCCCCTTTTTAAAGGCTTTAGCGAGGCCAAGGTTGCTGGCACCGGCGAAGCCGAGATTTCGAGGGCTGGAAATCAGATCAACCGAAGAGAAGTCTTGCTCAACCGCATGTTCGAGTTTTGTCCGGTCATGAGGCTTAGAATCATTGTCCACGACAATCACCTCAAAGCTTGAATCGGTTTGATCCCGCAAAGATTTCAGGAGACGCAATAGTTCATCTGAGCCGTTGTAGTTGACGGAAACAAGCGATACTTTCACCCGTCTACCATAGCAAAAATCGCCCTTTTTTTCAATAAAAATGAAATCCCGCCGGCGAAGCCGGCGGGCAGACTCACTATGACGGAAACATTGCCATGATGTCTTGATTGATAATGATCAGGTCTACGAGCGATTCCGTCTCCACATTCAGGCGATGCGCCCGAACGACGATAAAGCGGAATATCGAGATTTCGACGGGATCCCCGGTGATGCTGGCGCTTTCAGCGCCGTCATCATATAAACTTTCAAAATCTTCTTTCAGCAGCGAACGCTTGAGACGCTCGAACACAATGTGGGCCGTGTCAGGCTTAGCCATTACTTCGGCATCCACGCACCGGAGGCAGGCCGTTGTATGATCGGAAAAGCCCGTGTGCGGAGAATTGTGCTTCTCGCAAAAAAGTCTGTGCCTTTTAGCGCACGGTAAGCACGCGCACGCTTCCAGGCCGCCGTCATCCCAATACGGAATAAGAGCGATCTGGCGAGCATCCTTCTTGCAGAAGACGCAATCCGTAAAAGCCATAAAGAACCCTACTCAACTTATACCCCACTTTTTAAAAATAATCAAGATGTAATCTCCAAGATTTTTTTGTGGAAGGATGCGGCGGAAAATTTTGAAGCATGATCTTTGATCGCTGCCGGATCGTAATTGGAGTAATTCTCATTCAATCGGCGAATGCCGTCAGCCAGGCCTTCCGGAATCGGGTCGTCAAAAAACTCTCCAGTCATGCCTTCTAGAACAGTTTCCGTAGCGCCTCCTCGACGCAAGGCCAGAACCGGTTTGCCGAATGTCATAGCTTCGACGGCGGTAAGGCCGAAATCCTCCTCTTGGGGCATGATGAATGCCCGGCACGATGAATAAATGGCGGCAAGCGTTACATCGTCCACTGAACGAAGAAAGGTAATATTTTTGCCGGCCAGCTGTCGAAGTTTTTTACGCGCCGGGCCATCCCCTACGATAACCAATGGATAGCCGAGCTTGTTGAACGCCTTGATTGCCACGCCAATATTCTTATACTCATACAGCCGCGCTACAATTAGGTAACACTCTTTCGGCACAGAATCTTTCTCTCCGCCAGGAATTCTATACGGTTCGGCGTGAGAAAGATTCTGTGCCGAAATTGATAGTTCAGTTGTAGGCGGATGAATGACGATAGCCTCGCGGCGGTAATACTTTTTGATGCGGGCAGCGACGGTTTCGGAAATCGCCACAAATTGATCAACTCGGTCAGCGGCCGGCCGATCCCACAATCGAAGCGCATGCTGAACCAGCCGCCCTGGCCACGAATTGTTTTCGGCCGCATATTCGGCATGCCGATCCCAGAGCTGGCGGCTCGGACTGTAGCAATAGCAGATATGCCGCGTTGAAGGCTTTAGGATAAGGCCTTTGGAAAAAATAACCGATGAAGAAATTACGGTATCAAACTCGCCCAGATCGAACGATTCAATCGCGACCGGCATCAGCAGGGCAATGAGCGGATACAATCGCGTAATAAGGGGAACTTTTTGCAGGAAACTCGGCCGGATATCGGCATCAGGCAGAAATTGGCGAACGAACGCCGGGCGATAGAACAGCGTGTAAATCGGCGCGGAAGGATATGTCCGATGCAGCTCCATCAAGACTCGCTCGGCGCCGGCCAGGTCTTTGATCCAATCGTGAACGATTGCCAGTTTCATTGGTTTTCAGTATAGCGAAAATAGCATCCTTTTCTAGCTTGATTTTAAAGAAAGTTTGGGTATAATATAGAAGTTCTTTATGGATACCTCGGGTATCGGTTTTCCGGATTGCCGCCGAACGTCGTTGATCGAGTTTATTTCTTTCTCCCGCGTCTGTCTGAATAATTTCAAGAGCAAGGACGCGCACATGCAAGAGGAGGCCCAAACGCGGCACCAAGAAGTCATCCAGCAGATATTCAGCGATACCGTGCCCGTGCTTGATACGCTGTTCATCAACCTGCTTGAACTGAAAGATATCTATTTGTCGCCGAAAGCGGAGAGCAAATATCGCTTGTTTCTGGAATTCGTCGCCAACCCCCAAGCCCTGCCCTTTCGTCCGGCACCGCCGCAAAAATGAAAAGCCCGCTTCGCGGGCTTTTAGATTACGATCGGCGGGCCATGATGTTCTTCTTGTAGGCGTCGAGGTTTTCCAAGACGATGCCGGTCCCGCGAGCCACGCAGAATAGCGGGTCGTCGGCGATGCGCGCTGGCACGCCGGTTACTTTGGTAATGAATACATCTATGTTTTTCAGCAATGCGCCGCCGCCGGAGATAACGATCCCCTTATCCATAATATCCGAGCAGAGCTCGGGCGGCGTCACTTCGAGAACGCTTTTGACGATCTGGATGATCTCCCGCAGCTGATCGTGGAGCGCTTCGGTAATTTCATTGGAGGAAATTTCAATCGTTTGCGGATATCCGGTCGTAAGATCGCGGCCCTTGATGCTGATTTTTTCTTCGGCAGTCTGCTTCATGGCGCTTCCGATATTGATCTTGATCAATTCAGCTGTGCGTTCGCCGATCGCCAGGCTGTGCTTCTTTTTGATGTATTCAACGATTGCTTGGTCGAATTTATTGCCGCCGATGCGGACGGATTGGGAACTGACGATGCCGCCCAGCGAGATCACGGCGAGTTCGGTCGTGCCGCCGCCGATGTTGAGGATCATGTTGCCGGAAGCGCTGTCGATGGGGATTTTGGCGCCGATCGCAGCCAAGACAGGTTCTTTGACGAGATAGACGGCTTTTGCGCCAGCATGGAGGGCCGCCTCGATTACGGCTCTCCGCTCCGTCGACGTGATTCCCGCCGGCACCGAAATTAAGACTTCGGGCTTCATGAAACTTAAAAACCCGCCGGCCTTTTTAATGAAATATTTGAGCATTGCGCCGGTGACGCGATAGTCGGCAATCGCTCCGTCTACGAGCGGCCGCGAAACGATGATGCTTTCCGGCGCACGGCCGATCATTTCTTTGGCTCCGTTGCCGACGGCTAGGATTTTATTGTCCAGCACCGAGATTGCTACCACTGAAGGTTCATTAATGACAATGCCCTTCTGGGGCACGAAGACGACGGTATTGGTTGTTCCCAAATCGATGCCGATACTCCTTGCCATAGTAAAAAATTATCTCAATTACTCTAGCTTGTTTCGCCCTAGAATGCAAATAAAGAGTGTGGTATAATAGTGTTCTAAGCTTTTCTATGCACCGCACGACGCGCCGAATTATCTTCTACATTTGCCTTTGCATCTTTGTCGCCGTCAGTTACGTGGTTATTTTGTACGCCCAGGGCTATCGATACAGCTTTGCTGAAAGCCGATTTACCCGAACCGGAGCTTTAGACGTGAAAGTAAATACCCAAGCCCGAGTGTATATTGACGGCGAAGATCGGGGTGCAACTTCGTTTTTGAGCAACGTCGGCGGCGTCGACGGCCTTGTACCCGGTACCTATACGTTAAGCGTGCGCAAAGACGGCTACTCGGTTTGGCAGAAAAAAGTAACGATTGAGGAAGGGTTCGTTCAGCATTTTCCGCATGTGTTGATTTTGCCGCAAACGGGGCAAGATGCGGAGAATGTCCGCCAGGAAATTACCGCCTTGCTGTATCCTCCGATACCGTCGCCGACTGCTTCCGCTTCGGCCTCGCCGGGTATTTCTCCTTCCAAAACGCCGAAACCGACTGCAACCAAAAAACCGACGATCTCGCCCAGTCCCACTGCCACGCCGTATCCTTCAGCCCCCTTCTTTATTGATAAAAATACGCTCTATGTCCAAGGCTCGGATCAGCCTCAAGCTATCGCCCAAAACGTCTCCACCGCGTATCTTTCAGATGATCATCAAAAAGTAATGTGGATTTCGGGCGGACAGGTGTGGGTGTATTGGATTTCCGCTGCCGATTATCAGCCGTTCCATGAAGCCGGCGACATCGCGATGATCGCCAGTTTTAAGTCCTCAATCAAAGCTATTGCCTGGTTTCGGGATAGCGATCATATCGTCGCCGATATTGGGACAAGCGTCAGCCCGCTCTATAAGATCGTTGAACTTGATACGCGCGGCGGCTTGAATACTATCAGCTATTAGGTTTGCTGCTGTCCATCAGAAAAGGACCCGTACGGGTCCTTTTCTGATGGAGACTGGCGGCTTGTTAGCGCTTGTTCCACTGCGGAGACTTTCGGGCTTTCTTGAGGCCGTACTTGCGGCGCTCTTTGGCGCGCGGATCGCGCATCAGGAATTGAGATTTCTTGAGCTTCTTGCGGAAGTTCAGATCGAATAACACCAAGGCACGAGCGATGCCGTGTTTAATGGCACCGGCTTGGCCGGCAATGCCGCCGCCGTTGACGACGACGGTCGCTTTGAAGCGATTCAGTGATTTGAGTTTGCGAAGCGGCGATTCAACGATGTATTGCAAATTCACGTCCGAGAAATAGTCAGTGTAGTTCTTGTCGTTCACCGTAACCAGAGCTTTCTCTTCGTCGGCGGCATCAGTTGATTTTTTGGTAAATAATCGGACGCGGGCGATCGATTCCTTGCGGCGGCCGACGGCTTCATAGTATTTCTCTTTGCCGCCTTTAGCGTCAGTATCGGCTTCGAATACGGGCGCGGCTGCATCCATGTCGGAATCAACGATAACTTCTTCGACCTCTTTCTTGGCCGGAGTCAGTTTTTTGGGTTGTGCGGGTTTGCGGGGTGGCATGATTATTTAACTTTCAAATTCTTGATGATTTTATCGCGAGTTTTGTTTTTCGGCAACATCCGATAGACGACATGGCGCAAAACTTCGGCCGGCGATTTTTCCCAGCGCTGACCAAGCGTGCGGGCGCTGATGCCGCTGTGATAGCCAGAATAGCGATAATACATTTTATTGTTGAGCTTGTCGCCGGTAAATCGGGCCTTGTCGAGGTTCTTCACGTGGACTTCGATCTGCGGAGTCTGATGAGGCGTATAGGCCGGCGTGTGCTTGCCGCGCAAAACACTCGCCGCTTCGGTGGCAACGCGACCCAGTGCTTTATTTGTTGCGTCGATTTCGTACGTAGTCATGGTTATTTCACAAGCTGAATTAAGGCCATTTCTGCGCCATCGCTTTTGCGCTGGCCGAGGCGGATGATGCGGGTGTATCCGCCGGCGCGGCTTGCCTGATCTCTGGCGATCTCATTCATTAATTTTTGAACGGCCTTCGGTCCCAATTCGGCTGCCAGTTCGCGACGGGCATTCAAATTCTGGCGTTTGGCGAGGGTGATCAAGCGGGCGATCTCTTTGGTCAAAGATTTGGCTTTGGCTTCGGTAGTTTTGATCTGGCCATGATCAATCAGCGCCGTTGCCAGCGATTTATAGAGTGCGTTGCGGAGATTGCGCTCACGGCCGAATTTTCGATGATTTCCTCGTCGCATGGTTTATTTGGTTTTCTTTTTGGTCGCTGCTGTAGACGGTTTCTTTTCTTTGACTTCCGGAATGGCGACATCGGAGACGGCTTTAAAATGATCGATTAAAATTTCAGCGGATTTCTTGAGGGCCAATTCCGGTTCCAGCGAACCGTCGGTTTCAATTTCCATCGTAATCTTGTTGAAATCAATGCGCTGGCCGACGCGGACGTCTTCGATTTTGAAGTTAACCAATCGGACCGGCGAGAAAGCAGCATCAATGGCGATGACCCCGATGGCGAGTTTTTCCTTCTGGCGCTGTTCAACAGGAACATAGCCGACGCCGCGTTCAACGTCGATCTCCATCGAGAATTCAGTTTTCTTGTCGGTAATCGTGGCAATATGCTGATCTTTATTAATGACTTCCACGTCCGGCGTGGTTTTGATATCAGCGGCGGTAACGGCTTTTTCGCCTTTGACTTCGAGCGTAAGCTTGGCCGACGCTTCCCCGTGCAATTTAAAACGGATCTTCTTAAGATTCAAAATAATTTCGATCACGTCTTCCAGGACGCCGGGCATGCTTGAGAATTCATGGTCAACTCCTTTGATCTTGACCGAAGTGATTGCCGCGCCTTCCAAAGATGACAACAGCACGCGTCGAAGCGGATTGGCGATCGTTGCACCGTAGCCGGGCATCAGCGGTCCGATTTCGATCGTGGCCTTGCTGCCCTCTTTAGCGATTACTTTGATTGTATCCGGTAACTGTATCATGGATTTGAGCTGGTATATGGATTAGTAATCTCGCATATATCCGCTTGTTATATTTTAACGGGAATAAAACTCGATTATGGCTTGCAAGTCGTTGACGCCGATACCGCTTTCTTCGGGGGTCGTCATGCCTTTCACCGTCGCCGTCATCGTCTCTTTCTTTAATTCAATCCAGCTTGGCGCATCATACTTCGCCAGCCACTGCGGGACAAGATTCGTAAAGTAAGCGGCTTTTCGGCTTCCTTCTCGAACGGTAATGACATCGCCGATGCGGACACGGAAAGACGGAATATTGACCTTCTCGCCGTTGACCAGGATATGGCCGTGATTGACGATCTGGCGAGCTTGGTCGCGAGACTGGGCAAGACCCATGCGGAAAACGACATTATCCAGGCGGTGCTCAAAGGCATTCAAAATGGTGCTGTAGGGTTCCTTTTTGGTGGCAACGGCTTTTTTGATATAGGCCTTGAACTGTTTTTCCAGCAAGCGATAGATGTTCTTTACCTTTTGCTTGGACTTCAGCTGGATTGCGTATTCGGAAGGCTTGCGGGAAGGTTTGCGGCCGTTAATACCCGGCGGATACGGTTTTTTGGTAATGGCAGTTTTGCCGTTTTGAGAACGTTCACCCTTGATGAGAATTTTCTCACCGATTCGTCGTTCTATTTTTTCTTTTGGTCCTGTATAGCGTGCCATAGTGTGTGATTATACGCGGCGCGGTTTCTTGCGTCGGACGCCGTTGTGGGCGATTGGCGTGTTATCCTGGATGGACATTACGTTCAAACCGCTGCCCGCGAGTCCGCGGATCGCGGACTCGCGGCCCGGCCCGACGCCTTTCACGACGATTTTAATATTTTGCAGATTATATTTCTTGGCCTTTTCGAGGCAATCCTTTGCTACTAGGTTTGCGGCATACGGAGTGGATTTCTTAGTACCCTTGAAGCCCAAAAGACCGGCTGAAGACCAGGAAATAATCTGGCCCTTGCTGTCGCCGATAGCGATAAGCGTGTTGTTGTATGAAACGTTGATATGAGCGGTCCCGTTCAAAACCTGCTTCTTGGAAGAAGCCTTCTTGGGAGCTTCGGCGACCGCCGGAGTTTCCGCGGCCGGAGCGTCTGTTTTCGTGATTAATTTATTCTTTCCCATGTGTTTGAATCAGGTTTATGTCTTTTCAGCTGACGGTTTGCGACCCGAACCCATTGTCTTGCGGACGTTGCCGCGCGTGGTGCGGGAGTTGGTCTTGGTGCGGCCATGGAGCGGGAGACGACGCGCGTGGCGGACGCCTTTCCAAGCCCCGATTTCCTTGAGGCGTTTGACATTCTGGCTGATCTCTCGGCGCAGATCGCCTTCCACGCGATAGCCCTTTTCGATGATTTTTTGAATTTTATTCAATTCCTCGGCGGTCAAATCTTTGGCGCGCTTGTCGAGGTCAATGCCGGCCGAGCGGAGAATTACCGTCGCAGCCGTGTGGCCAATACCGTATAAATACGGCAAGGCGTACTCGATCTTCTTATTATCCGGAATATTGATACCGAGAATTCGTGGCATGGATTTAACCTTGGCGCTGCTTATGTTTGGGATTTTTGCACACGCAATACAGGCGTCCCTTGCGGCGCACTAACTTGCAGTTATTGCACATGGGTTTTACTGATGCGCGTACTTTCATCTCAATTAATTGCGATATACGATCCGGCCCCGCTGTCCGTCCGGAGAAAGCTCCATGGTAACGCGATCGCCGATCATCACTTTAATATAATTCATCCGCATTTTACCCGCCAGGTATGCCAATACTTCCCGGCCATCCTCGAGCTGGACTTTAAAAGTCGTATCGGGGAGAGCTTCGATAATAATGCCATTGATCTTTTCTTTTTGCGGGTTTTGTTGGCTTGGCACCGTGGGTGTATGGCTCTTTAAAAAAGAAAGGCCATCATGCGTGGTGGCTCTGGTAACGGGGGCCGCCACTTAGTAATCATGGGTCCCGTGGAGAAACTCTTGCCTGGAGGCCGTTATTTCAACTCCAGTATCTTAGCAAATAGGCCATTTTCTGTCAATGGGGATATCGCTAATAGCTGAAATTGATGTGGACTTTGTCGCTGTTTTTAGGAATCGAACGGACCCAGAGCGGCCGGAGGACAACGTTGGCCGAGGTGATATTCGGCAGGTTTTCTAAGTAATTCTTGATGTCCTGGTCATGTTTGCCCAGGAGTTGGGCAGTCAGTTGGCCGGCGTCGATTTTGGCGTAAGCCCGGCCGGTAACGGTGACCGTCATAGTAAGCGTTTTGGCAGCCGGATCGTAATGATCATTGCTGTAGGTAACCGTAATTTTGCCGGGTTCGACATGAAGGCCGTTCTTGGCGTCCACATAACCGGCGATTAAGGATTGAATATCAGATTCGCGGAAACCGACGGCAGTTACAGTGCCTTTGAGCGTCATGGTGATGGTATCGGCGGCTTCATCAACCTCGGCCGAAACGGTGGGCGCGGCAATTTGAATGTCTGATTGGCCGAGCACTTTCAATCCGCTGGCCTGGGATCCAAGTTCATCCTGAACTTGGGATTTTAGCTGGTCGGTAAGCGTGGCTTTCAAAATGTCGTAATCGCTCTGGGTTACGACATTCGCTTTACCGCTCGTACCGCCTTTCATGGGAGCGGCGGCCTTACCGTAAATTTTTTGGAATTTGGTCGCATCCCCTTTTTCCTGAAAAGCAGGGATGGTGAACGTGCCGGCGGCGACGTTGTAATCAGTGCCGGCTTTGTCCGCGATGATCTGAACGTTAACAGTTCCCGGCGTGGTTGCATTCTTGGCCGCCGGCACGTTCACATTCGTTAAAGTGCGGAATACGTGGCCGTCAGAAGAAGTAAAGCGCGTTGTTGCAATCAATGATTGGGCGGCGTTGGTTTCATTATATATCGTAATCGTGCCTCGTGCTTTCTGAGCTACGTCTTTTTGGCCGGTCGTGGCGGCGCTTTGGGAAACTTCTTTTTGAACCGTGAAAATCTGGCCCGGGATTTTCATGCCCGCGGCGTCAACCGTAGCGATATTCTCGCCGGCGGCGACATTCAAAGCCAAATTAATCGGTGTGCTTTGGGGCTCGACGGTGACTTGGGCGCTGCCGGTAGTCATATAGAGTACGCCGGCGGCGGCGGCGAGCAGGGCGACGGCAAACGTCGCAATCAGGCGCGTACGCATGCGGCGCCCGGACTTGGGCGGGACGCTTGCGGGCGCAATCCTGGTTTTCAGGCCGGCTTTCTTGGCGACGAATTCAGGCCGCCACATGCTTTCAACGGCATCTTCATCGATACCGCGTTCAGCGGCGGGAATGTGGTGAACTTCGAGATTTTGCTGTTTCTCCCGGGTTGCGGAAATCTTAACCGGCTTCTGGTCTTCAATATCGTCAGTATCAATAATTTCCTCCATCCGTCGGGCAACAGCAGGAACCGTTTCGGCTTCGCCCTCGTCAATGTCTTCTTTGGGAGTTTCTTCTATTTCGGGTTCAGATTGATCTTCGGCAACTTCTTGTTCATCGGCTGGATCCTCCTCTGTTTCTTCAACTGCGATTTCATGCTTGGCCGGCGCAACTTGGTAGAATTCTTCAATCTGATTGACGACGTTTACGGAGTTGGATTTTTTGCGGCTGGATGATGCGGGCCGGGACAGTAAAACGTCAAATCCGTATTGTTTGGCGATTTCATTAACGTCAGGATTCGAACACAGAAAAGAAACCGTCTTTTTGATGGAATTGGCTTCTTCTCGGAGCGTAGCGAAGTGAGCTTCTTTTTGGAATGCTTTGGAACGTTTGGGCAGGACGAAGATTACTTCAGCAGCCGGCGTAGACTTGAAGATATCAAGGATTTCGCTAAAGGAGTCGTCCTTTAAAACATTGATAATCTTTGTAGAAGCCATGTATATAAGTTATTCTAACAGGTTTTTCAATTATAGCGCAAGATTCAATTATTTGCCAAGACGGCCAGGGCCTGGCTGGCGTTTTTGGTCAGCATCAGCTGATCTCGCAATTCTTTGGCTTGGGGCCAGCCGGCGATGTATACCTTATAGAATCGCTTCAGAACGTCGTAATGCTTCTGTTCGCCCCAGAGTTCCATGAAGAGTTCAACGTGGCGACGGCACAATTTGATGCGTTCGAAAGGAGTTTTGGAGGCGGGATCGACGGTCGGATCAAACAGCCACGGATTGCGGAATATCGCCCGTCCGACCATGATGCCGTCTAGGCCATGCTGATTAGCCTTCTCGATACCCTCTCGATGCGAAGCAACGTCGCCGTTAGCGACAACAGTGGTATCATATGATTTGGCCAGGCGAGCAATCTCACCTGCTAGCTCCCAATGGGCCGGGACTTTTGACATTTCTTTCATAGTCCGGAGATGAACGATCAGCGCCGCGGCGCCCGCGGCGAGGATGTTTTCAAGCCATCTCATATCCGGTTCATTGAAGCCGAGCCGGGTTTTGAGGGAAACCGGCAGGCCGCCGGCGCCGCGTTTCGCAGCTTCAATAATCTCCCGCGCCAATTCCGGCGTTTTGCAGAGTGCGATTCCCGCTCCTTGTTTAATAACTTTGCGATCAGGGCAGCCCATATTGATATCGATGCCGTCAAATCCCAAATCCTTAATGAGCCGCGCGGATTCAAAGAAGTGCTCCGGATTATTGCCGAATATTTGGGCGACAATCGGCCGTTCATTTTCTCGAAAAGCAAAATGCGGCAGCAATTTTGACTGGCCCCTTTCCGAGCATAAACCCGCCGCCGATACGAATTCGGTATAAAAAACATCCGGCCGGCCGCACTCGGCCACGATCTGCCGGAAGGCCATATCCGTCACATCAGCCATCGGCGCCAGTGCGAAAAACGGCTTTTTAAGTTCCTGCCAGAAGTTTGCCATAGTTAATTCACCACCGCGCGGATGCGGCGGATGCCGGCGGAGACGGCTTCTTCTTTTTTGATGGTGAAAATGCCGATTTCGCCGGTACGGGAGACATGCGGTCCGCCGCAGAGTTCCTTGGAATATTCGCCGATTGAGTAGACCGTCACCCGTTCCGGATATTTTTGCTTGAAAAATGCCAAAGCTCCCGATCGAAGGGCCTCATCCGAGCTCATTTCCCTCTTGGTAACGGGGACATCTTTGATGATCAGGTCATTTACCCATCCTTGAACAGCCAGCAATTCTTGATCAGTTAATTTTCGGGAAAAATTAAAATCAAATCGTAGCCGTTCAGCCGTGATATCGGATCCGTTTTGGCGAACTTCCGGGCCAAGAACAGCGCGAAGTGCTGCCTGAAGGAGATGGGTGGCGGTGTGGAGGCGGGTTTTGACGGCCATTTCAGCCGCGTCGGTGGCGGTCAGATCGCCTTCTTTTATAATGCCATGGCCGCCGAATTTCTTTTCGGCACCGGCGCGGGAAATATCCTGATGGCGCTTGCGTTCAGCCTCGAATCCCTCGCGAGTCACGCCTTCGGCTTTGGCGCCGGCGACTTCTTTGATTACTTCAAACGGCAATCCGAAACTTTCATAGAGCCGAAAAGCCGATGCATCGTCCAAGCCGGAAGATTTTTCGAGCTCCTTGATGCCGCGTTCAAGCGTGCGGGAAAACTTTTCGATTTCCCCCATGACCGTATCGGCTATTTTTGTATCATCAGCTTCATTGAAGCCATATTCTTTCGCAATTGATTCGAGGATTTTATAGATGTCGATTTTCAAGCCTTTTTCGTAATATAGTTTTTGGTACACGGCAATCCGCCGGATTAGGCGCCGCAAGACATACCCCTGGTCTTTATTGTTCGGAGTGGCGCCGTCATGGATAAGATGAGCGATGGCCCGAGAGTGGTCGGCAATGACTCGTTTTATTTTTTGCTCTAATTCGGCCGGTAATTGATCGAAGATGTAATCAAAAAGATCGGTTTCGAAGATATTTTGCTTCTTTTGAACGACCATGGCCAGGCGTTCCAGGCCCATCCCTGTATCAATGCCCTTGGTTTGCAAGGGCTTATATTGTCCGCCCGCGGTTTTATAGAATTCATTGAATACAATGTTCCAAACTTCAAGACCGTTCACATAAATCTCAGTCGTCGGCCCGCAGGGACCTTCTTCGCCTGTAGGGCCCCAGAAGTTATCCGCGCGGCCGGAGTAGACGATTTTGAGATTCGGATCAATGGATTGCCAGATTGATTCCGATTCAGCGTCCATCGGGACGGTTTCGTCGCCCGCAAACACAGAGACAGAGTCGATCGCCAGACCCATTTCTTTGGTGATGAATTCATGTGCATAGGAAATAGCTTCTTTTTTCCAATAGCCGCCGAAAGAAAAATTGCCGAGCATTTCGAAAAACGTCAAATGCGAGCCGTCGCCAACTTCGTCGATATCGGAAGTTCGGAGGCATTTCTGGATCGAAACCGTATTCAAAGACTCGAAATCTTTCTCTGGATCGGCGCTGCCGGTGTAGTAGGGCTTGAACTGCTGCATGCCGGCGGTCGTGAACAGAACCGAGGGATCGGTCGGCAGGAGAGATGAAGACGGCACGGCAGCATGGCCTTTGCTTCGGAAGAATTCGAGGAACTTAGTCCGGATATCCTGATGAGTCATGATCCTTGTAATCTATCAAAATAAGGGCTTTTAGACAATACAAAAGGGCCTTATGGGAAGGCCCTTTGCCGACGGCGAATGCGGCGGGAATCGTGCGGTTCGATGCCGAGTTCAGCCAGGCGTTTGACGGCCCGGGCGTGGAGCGCATCGGCGCGAGCCGCGCGAGCGTGTGAAGCGCCGCTCGCGGTGAGCGGATGTTCTTCACGCCGGACTTCGGAACGCGGAGCGGATGAAGCCGGTGCGGCGGGTTCGGAAGGAAAGATTTTGCGCGTGAGAGTTTTGATCCGCGCCAGAATTTTTTTCTTCGGCATAAGGTTCTGATTTTTATTTTAAGTTCAAAGAAAATCTCATGCAACAAAAATCTGCGGATAACTTCAAAAAAAAATCGCCGCGGCGAATGCCGCGGCGGACTCAACCGTTCGAAAGATCAGGCTGGTCGAAAAATTTTTGAATGAGATCGGGACGGATGCCGTAGAGCAATCCTTGAATCCAGGATCGGTCTCGATACGATAAGCCGGCGTTATTGATAAATCTGATGGCGTCGGCCACCCATAATTCCCGATAGAAGTAAACGATCGTTTCTTGTTCGTCGACTCTGGGAAGCCAACTTACCCCCATCAGCGCAGCCTCCGCGTTGATCTCTTTGAGCGTCTCATCAAGGCCATGCGGCACTCCGATATCGGCGAGCGGCTTAATGCCTCGGCTGACGGCCCAGATCGCTATCGAAGCTTGTCCGGCAAGGTACGAAGTTGCGTTTATCGGCCTGAACTGACCTGTCTCCATGCGTGCTGAGGCGAGTATAGCAACCTACATCAGCCGCCGCAAGGCGCAGAATTCGCAGTCTTTATCGTCGCATGAACTGTCGAGAAGTTTTCCGGATTTAACAGTGTCGATAAGGAGTTGGACTTCTTTTTTTAGAATTTCAATGTCCGATGTTTCGATAGGAAGGGAAACAATCGGGCAACGCCCCTTGGCATCCGGTTTGATAAATACGAGCGCCGGTTCAATCGTTTTTTTGGCGGCGCGGGGATCACCGAGTACTAATAGCTTATAGAACACTAACTGTCGGAAATAATTGCCATCATCGGTTTGGGTCTGGCCTTTGATTGCATTCACGCTCATTGCTTCGCGGGTCTTATAATCATAGATGCTTACTAAAGTACTCGATTCGATAACAGCATCAAGTTTGCCGTGTAAAAGCAACTCTCCGAACATGGTTTCTCGGCGTGTTTCAGTCGCGATAGCGCCAGATTGTCGTACATGGGCGGCTAATGCGGCTGCGACGATTGGCGCATCTTCTAATAAAGCTTCCAATGCAGGAGCTTTTTCGAAAGATGGCAGCAGCGAAGTTGAAAAATATTCTTTCACCACACGGCTGATGGTTTCGCCTATCGTGTCTTTGGTTTTATGGGGAAGATGCCACACTGCGGCCATGGCTTCGTGCATGGCATTGCCTTTTTCGGTATTGAGGGTAGGAGCTTCGGGCAATCGGAGAATACTTTTGTAAAAAAACTTGGACGGGCAATCGCAAAAGTGATTCAATGCGGTGACTGAAAGTCCATTTTCATAGAGTACTTTCTTGGCCAGTTCGGCTGCTTCAGCGCGGCGTTTTGATGCGCGATTCATGCCATGCGGCACCGTCTGTTTCATTGACGCGGGAAGATCGGTTCGGGAAATTTTAGTCTGATCAAGTTCAGAAATAAATCGCAGCGGCGTGAGCTGACGGCTGGCATCTTCCAATGGAGAAATAATTATCAAGCGTGATCGGGCGCGAGTCAGCGCGACGTAAAATAATCGCCGTTCATCAAGAATATTTTCGCCCTCATCGGCCTGACGCGGCAATACAAAATATTCTCCCCGCGCTCGGGGCAGCCAGGATTCTTCGACGGCGTACGGCAAAAAAACGTTATCAAACTCCAATCCTTTGGAACCGTGAGCTGTCATGACTCGGATCGGCGCCGCCGCGGCGCCGATCGAGATCTTGATGGTTCGGCTTCCCGCCGATGTTTGATACTCCAGCAATGACCGTATCAATTCAAGCGGATTATCAGGATTTGCCAGCGCAAGCTCGCCCGCAAGCGATATAATGCCGCGCCAGATTTGAGCTGCAACCGGATCGTGCTGCGCAATGCGAGTAAGGCCGGATTCGTCGCCGGCCATAATAAGATAAGCTACAGCGCCGGAATGATTTAATTCTTTGCGCAATGCCGCAACGGCTGGAATTTCCTTTTCAACATCTGCCACGAGTCCGGCTCGGAGAGATTTCACGAGTCGAATCTGTTCATCAATTGCAAAGTCCCATAACCCGCCTCCAATGCATTGCGCAAGCGACTCGACATGAGCGGGATTTGCCAGAAAATCAATCAGAGCAAAGAAAAGCCTGCCAAACGGATCAGCAAATATATCGCTCCCTCGTTCGGCGTATGCCGGTATCTCGTACTGATCAAGCAATGATAAAACTCTTTGCAGATCGCTATTCCGGCGGGTGATGATCGCAGTCGTTTGCTTCGGATGATTATGAAGGATCGTCTGGAGCTGGGCGGCAAGATATTCATCTGCTGCCAGGTTATTCCCAGCTACCACGACATCGACGGATTCAGTATCTTTTCGATCTGCTTCTAGGCGGATTCGAAGTTCTCTGTATTCATCCGGCGCATAATTATGTTCAATCATTGCGAAACTGGCATCAAGAATATTCTGGTGAGAGCGATAATTTTTCTTTAATCGAATGAGTTCCATTCCCTGCCATTTTTTTTGGAAACTCATAAAGTTTTCAACTGATGCACCTTGAAAGCGATAGATTGCTTGCTTTTCATCCCCCACCACAAATAAATTCGGACTATCAAAAAATTCCGCAATTAAACGAATAAGCAGATTTTGAGCATCATTGGTGTCTTGGTGTTCATCGATGAGAATATATTGGAATTTTTCTTGCAATAAGCGCAACAATAACTCATCCTGTCGGATTTTTGCAATTACTTCGATGATTAAATCATCGAAGTCGATTTTTCTCTGTTCGCGTTTTGCCGTCTCGTATCGGTCGTATATTTCAGAAAAAAGTATCGTCCGTTCGCATTTTTCAATGCGTTTGAGACCCTCCGCTTTTACCTTGCCCTTTGTTGGGCCACGGGTAGATTTCCATTCATCAGCCGTTTGAATGCGCTTGATTTCATCATATGCGAATGATCGAACTATTTCAGGGGTCCAGGCTTCAGACTTACAGTCGCCGATTGCCCCGATAATCTTAGGAACGAACAAATCGGGATCTCCGGCAGGGCGCAGATTGTAAAATTGCTTATCTTTTAAAATCTCACGTATGATTGTTTCGGCTTGGATTTCAGTTAGTTGTTCGGCTCGGGCGATATGAGGGAAATGATCATCAAATTCGCTGATGATCGATCTCGCAAAACCGTGATAGGTGTGTAGGCGGACACGATCAGCTGGCCCACCCATGATGAGCCGTAAGCGGCGGCGCATTTCTTTAGCGCCGGCTTCGGTGAACGTAAGTGCCAGAATATTCTCCGGCTCGGCTTGAGTTTTACGGAGAATGTTGGCGATTCGAAGGGTAAGAATCTGGGTTTTGCCGGTGCCCGGCCCCGCCACGACCATCACCGGGCCTTCCACTGCATCCACAGCTTTCTTCTGCTCCGGGTTCAGCTGGTTGTAGTACATTTCAAAGTCGGCCATATGAACTCAGTGTACTGATTTCCGCTGAATTCCGCCAGAAGCGAAAGACCGCCCTTCGGGCGGTCGAAATAATCGGGTCAGGCATTGAATTCAGGCAGCTTCCTTCAGAAGTCTTTTGGCCGACTCTATGCTCATCTTATGGCAAGCGACAAGATGATCTTTCATCCGGCCCGCCAGAATGGCGCGACCGCAGCAGCGGCATAGTCCATCACAACACGGCATCGCGTGGACAATGTCTCGATCTTCGGGGGGCTCAAAAATATGGATCGGCGCCGACATGAAACGATCATACGGGCCGCCTTTTCGAATGACTCGGTCATGGCAATCGCAATAGCATTCGTGAGCGCAGGTTACATGACTCATAAAGAACTCTCGTTAGTATATTCCTCGGCCCGCGAATGTCAAAAATATTGGCATCAAAACTTGCTGATTATCGGAATATAACGTATAATATATCTGCTATGCTGATTGATGATATTACAATTCGCGTTGTTGCCGGCAAAGGCGGCGACGGTACCGTCTCATTCAACAAAAACATGATGTCGCTCGGGCCCTCGGGAGCCTCCGGCGGCCGCGGCGGCGATGTCTATGTCGAAGGTATTTCCGACCTGGGCGCTTTGACGCGGCTTCGCCATGCCAAAGTTTTTCGCGCCGCCGACGGCGGCGTCGGCGGGCGCCAGTTCAACGATGGCTCTGACGGAGAAGATCTCGTTATTCCCGTCCCCGTCGGCACCGTTGTCCATAACCTGGAAACCAAAGAAGATGTTGAAGTGACCAAGATCGGCGAGAAAATCAAAATTGCCCGCGGCGGCCGCGGCGGCAAGGGTAATTTTCATTTCCGATCTTCGACTAATACCAGCCCCAAGCAATTCCAAGAAGGCCTGCCGGGAGAAAAATTCAAAATCCGTCTCGAGCTCAAACTGATCGCTGATGTCGGCTTTATCGGCTTGCCCAACGCCGGCAAATCGAGTTTGCTCAATGAACTCACGCGTGCCAAAAGCAAAGTTGCCAATTACGCGTTTACCACCTTGGAACCGAATTTGGGCGTGTATTACTCCCTGATTCTAGCTGACGTGCCAGGAATCATTGAAGGCGCGGCCGAAGGCCGCGGCCTGGGCTTGAAGTTTTTGCGGCACGTGGAGCGGACAAAAACTCTCTTTCATTTAATTTCCGCCGAATCGGATGATCCGGTCCGAGATTACCGGATCATCCGTTCGGAATTAGGGCGTTATAACCAAGAGCTTCTGAACAAGAAGGAGTATCTGTTTGTCAGCAAATCGGATATTGTCGCGCCTGAAATCCTCAAAAAAACCCTCACTGCGCTTAAAAAATTGAATTCTTCCATCGCCCCAATTTCCATTCATGACGTCGATAGCCTCAAAGAAGTTCAGAAAATATTGAACGGAATTGCAGATCAAAAAACCGCGGCCTAGCCGCGGTTTTTTGATCTCGGATACGAAAAGATGATCACCAGTGCTCCCGCAAGATCGGCAATCACGTCGCCGATGGTGTCCAGCGTGTCTCCGCCGTAGAAATATTTTAAAAACCAAGGCGCATACATCGGCGAATATACGGAAGACAGGTGTTCGGCGAGTTCCCAGAGCAAACCGATAGCGAGCACCAGACCGGCTGTCAGCAGCCAGGATTTTTGAACATGAAACGTCGGTTTTCGCGCCCGCAGGCATTCAATGCAAAACCACGCGGCGATCCCGCCGCCAAAGAAATGGAAAATTTTATCCAGATGCGGAATGTATGCGTAGAGATTGAACGCTCCGACGATGAATACGACAACAACGATAAAAAGACCAGCGACAAATATCGGAGCTTTAAGAGATTTCATTTAGATTCGGCGGTAGCTGCGGACACCGAGGGGAATAAAGACAGCCAAGATCGCGATAATCCACAGCAGCGCGTACCATACATTATCGCCCACCGGCAAGCCGAGCGCAAGCCCACGGACAACATTTACGACGTATGTAACCGGCGTATGCTCGGCAAACGCGCGAATCCAAGGCTTCATAGTCTCTACCGGGACGAAGATCGAACTGGCGAATGCCAGCGGAAATACCCAAATAAATCCGGCAACTTGGGCTGTTTCCGGATTTTTAACGGCAAGGCCAATTGTGGCTGAAATCCACGAGAAGGCAAACCCAAACAGAGTCATGAATGCGATTGCGGCCAGGAAGTTGAAAAATCCGTGCTCAATGCGAAAACCGACAGCGAAGCCCACGCATGTCATCAAAATAATAACGAACACGTTTCGAAGCAAGTCAGAGATGGTTCTCCCGGCCAAAACCGCCGATCGGGACATCGGCAATGATCGAAAACGGTCAATCAAGCCGTGAGAAAGGTCCGTTACCAGGCCAATTCCGGTCTGCATCGCCCCGAAGAGCACGGTTTGGACAAGAATGCCCGGCAGCAGATAATTAATGTAGTCGCCGGAACCGGTGTTAATTGCGCCTCCGAATACGTAAGTAAAGAGAAGGAGAAACATCACTGGCTGGATCGTTGAGAATACCAGCAGCTGAGGAACGCGCAGATACAGGAGCATATTGCGTTTGGTCATCAGGCCGATATCCGAAATAGTTTGAGACAGTGTCATGTTATTGGGTGGCGTGGCCGGTTAATTTCATAAATACGTCGTCCAGAGATGGCCGGCGCAGAACAATATCACGAATAGCGAGACCGGCGGCGTCGGCTTCGCGGACAACGTCAACCAATACGGCCGCGCCGCCGTCAATGGCCATGGTGACAATACCCGTGTCAGCTTCCGGACGGGGCTCATCAGTGCCGAACGGACGCAGAATATCCGCTGCGCGATCAACTTCAGCGTGATCGGCCACATGCAATTCCAAAATATCCCCACCGACTTGGCGCTTGAGCTCGTCAGCCGTGCCGTGAGCGATAATGTGGCCATGATCGATTACGAAAATTTTGTCCGCCAGCTGGTCAGCTTCTTCGAGATATTGAGTCGTCAGGAGGACCGTCGTCCCTTGTTGGACCAAATCGCGGATCACATGCCATAAGGCGAAACGGCTGCGCGGATCGAGGCCAGTTGTGGGTTCGTCAAGGAAAAGCACCGTCGGCTTGCTTACTAAGCTAGCCGCCAAATCCAAGCGTCGGCGCATGCCGCCAGAATAGGTTTTGGCGGAGCGATCGCCGGCATCAACGAGATCAAATTGTTCAAGTAAATCCTGGGCGCGCTGACGGGCGGTGGCAGGAGAAAAATGATACAACCGCGCGAACATTTCAAGATTCTCTCGACCGGTCAGCATCTCGTCGACGGCGGCGTATTGGCCCGCCAATCCGATGGCGCCGCGAAGCTGCTGGGCCTGCTGAACGGCGTTATAACCGGCAACACTAATATGGCCGCTGTCCGGAGCCAGTAGAGTGGTCAGAATTCGAACGAGGGTTGTTTTGCCGGCGCCATTAGGGCCCAATAATGCGGTAACGCCGCCGCGTTTGACTTCCAGGCTGACATTGTCCAAGGCGCGAACGGCACCGTATGTCTTTACTGCGTTATGTACCGTAATAATCGAGTCTTCGCTGACGGAGGGAATCGGCGTGATTTGAATGGCGCCGCCGACCAGAATATCGAGAATTTCATGAGTCTGCCACCCTGCCGCCAAAAGGGCCTGGATAATGTCCTGGTTGGACATGCCTCGGCTGCGGGCTTCATGAATGTAAGTAAACAGCGGATGATTGCTCATAAAATGAAAAATATCCTAAGAGTATAGGATATTTACCTTTAAAATGCAACCGAAGCTATTGGCTGATTTTGACTTGGATAAGGCAGCGGGTTTTGAGCCAATCGCGGGTGTTTGAATCGCGTGTGGAGACAAGATGATCTTGGACGGCCTGATTGAAGCGAGTGCAGACTTCAATCTTCCGATCGGAGCCGTCCGGCGTTTGAACATGTTCGGCCCGCTCGATCGCGCGATCCACTTCATCACGGAAGTCTTCGTTCAATCGCTGGATCATCTGGACGCGTTTTTGCGCCGACGCCGGCAAAGGAGGGCGCGACGCCGAAGCGGTTACCGTTAGCACGGTCATCGTGGGAGCTGCGGTTCGGCTCAGCGTCGGCACAGACGTTGTTGCCGCCGCACGAAGCGCTTCCAATTCACGCAAACGCCGCTGGGCCAAGTCTTCATGGAGTTTTATTTTTTGTTCATCGCTCAAGGTCAAATCTAAACGCACTTGCTCACTGACTCGTTTGAGCGGATAGAGGACATTATCAGTCGAGACGTCGGCATTATCAGCCAATGCCGCCAAACCGCCGGTACTGATAACAACCACAAACAACGCAATGAACGCATAGCGCCAATAGCGGGCATGAGCCATCATTCGCGCAGTCGAATTTCCATTCATGGTTCGGACTGACTTCAAAAATGACTCGCGCGCCGAATCGAGGAATTCTTTTTCGGGCTGAAGGGCGTGGTGAACGCGACTCTTCAAGCGCCAGTGCCGAACGATGTCCTTAAAAGCCTGAATCATAAATTTTAGATATTTTTTTCTTTAAGCGATGGATCATAACGCGCAAATTAGCTTCGGATTTTCCGGTCATAACCGCCAAATCCGCATATGAAACATCTGCGATGAAATATGAATGGAATAACTCCCGCTCCTCTTCGGGAAGCTGTTCGGCTATTGCCAACACGCGCTGCATCTCGGCATTGGTCTGGACTTGTTCATTGGGGTCAACGACATCAAAGCCGGTTTCTTGCATGGCTTCCAAAGACTGCACGGGTTTCTTTTGTCGAAAAGAATCAATCAGCAGATTGCGAGCGATCTGCCAAAACCAGGAACTGAAATTCCCGACTTCAGCGTTAAACTGGCCGATGTTTTGAAGCATCTTCGCGAATACCTCTTGGACAAGATCTTGGGCGATCTCTTTCTGGTTTGTTCGAGAAAGAAAGTAGCGGTAAAAGGAAGTTGCGAATCGGTCAAAGATGGCTGCTCCCGCCTTCTCGTCGCCTTTTTGAAGGCGTTTTGCCAAGGCATTTATAGTTGCTGATTCAGACATAGATACGATAAAAAGCCAGGTTTGTTACGGGAAATCGACCGGAATTGAGGGTTGTAATATACCATTTTTCAAGCCGTATTGAAAGGGGACAGGTCGAATTCAGTTCTTTTGAAGATAAACCAACTAATTAACTCTTCATGTTTAAAACAAAAGTTCTGCTTGTCAGTGCGGCAGCTCTTGCTCTTATGCCTCTTGCAACGTTCGCGCAAGGGATTGACGCTGCGGCTCATGTCCATGTCGGCGGCCGTTTCGGCTATTTTCGCCATGGTATTGCCCGCGGCATTCATAGCTTGAAAAATGCCGTTGTCGGCACAGTGAGCGCCGTGAACGGTAACGGTTCTTTCACCGTTACGAAAAAGGACGGCTCCGCGGTTACCGTTACAACCGATGCGTCCACGAAAGTAAACGACCATGGCACGACAGCCAGCGCCAGCGCGATTACTCTGAATGATAAAGTCGTTGCCGGCGGCACGTGGAATGATGCCAAGACGAGTTTGGCTGCCTTGCGGGTCCGCATTGTAGACAACATCGTCAGTCCGGTCGCTGATTTCTGGAAAAATCTATTTGCCGCTCATGCGGTCGTCGGTACCATTACCGCCATCAATGGCAATGTGATCACAATCGTCAATAAGGACAATGCGACTTTTACCAGCGATATTTCGAGCGCTAAACTCGTCAAGAAGAACGGCCTCGATAATGCCTCAATCGCCGACTTTAAGGTAAACGATAAAGTCGAAGTCCTCGGTTCGGTTAGCGGCAGTGTTGTTACTGCCCAGGTTGCCCACGATCTGACGAACTAATCTGAAACGAAGTCAGAAAAAACCAGCGGCCATTTTGGCCGCTGGTTTTTTCTTCGATTCCATGCTATAATTCGAAAACCATGGGGATCATGGTGAAGGAGTTATCACAGCGCTCTGTGGCAGCGCGGTCACGGGTGCGAATCCCGTTGATCCCCCCATCATTTGATAGTGCTAGGGCTGGAGAATATCGGCGGTGCGGCCGTTGATTGAGACGACGACGCTGTTGAAACCTGGAAATTGCTTAAGGGTATTCGTGATCTCCGAACGAATGGCGCCGACGCGGCAAGAACCAGCGACGCCTGCCTCCAAATTCTCGTCAAAATCCGCATACACAGTCTGGCCTTTCAGGGTAACGCTTTTTACCGTTACATTATCGGGAATCACATCCTGGGCGCCTTTTTTCTTTTCAGCAGAAGTCGGTCCTTTGAGTAATTCAACAACGCTCATGAAGCCAGGCGAAGAGGTCTGGTAGACATCGCGCGGAAACAGCGTGGTCGTGCTGCAATCGTCTGAAGTTACATAGGCCACATACACAGTACGCGTCGAGATCGTCTTGAGCCGGACATCCACCGCCGCGTACCCTTCATAGGTACCATCGCCTTTGGCCGATTCAGCGAGAGCTTCAATTTTCAGATTCATCATCGCGCTGGCCGGAATCGGGAGGCGGACGGAATAGTTTCCGAACTGGCCGGAATCGGCGGCATCAGTCATGGCATGTACGGAGGCAACGATAGCACCGTTTGCGTCGCGCGCCTGCACGGTAAATTGATTCTCGAATACGCGCGCCTTGCCGGTAACTGTGATCACGGGATCAACCGATTGATTCTCGGTCGGTGAGGTAATGGTGATATTGGGCTGGCTTGAAGGACTCGGCGAACGAGTCAATGCTGCCGTTGAAGACGGACTGGGAGTTGAGGCAAGGTGCGGCTGATATTTCGACCATATCAACCAACCGGCAGCCACAGCTACGATTACTGCGATAATGGTAATGAATGTTTTCATGGGTGTTTTCTTGTTTCTGTCGGGACGCCGAGATTTGAACTCGGACTAAATCCTCCCAAAGGACTCGTGCTACCGTTACACTACGTCCCGAACCGTCCTCGTTCAACTCTTTCGATTCTGCTCACCCCACCGCCACGCGGCTTTCTCGCCGGTCAGCCAGCAGATGAAGATAAGAATGGCGACCAGGATAATTTCGTGGACAACAATTAGCGCCCCGATTGCACCGTCCATTTCGTCGGCCACGTCGATCTGGAGCACATTTCTCACCGTCAGAATAACAAAAACAGCAAGAATTAACCAGCCCTGCCACGCCGCTGGATACCATCCATACCCGTATCGCTTGGCTTTGAACCAAATTCTTTTCATGGTGTCCTCGGAGGGAATCGAACCCCCATCAAGGCCTTAGAAGAGCCCTGCTCTATCCGTTGAGCTACGAGGACATGCTGCCAATACTCTACACCAAAACTGCCGTTTCAGCTAGTAATTTCAACAAAAATTTGCTAGAGTAGCAGAATAACTTTTGCGGGATTCGTATATCGGTAATACATGAGTTTTCCAAACTCAAGAGACGGGTTCGACTCCCGTATCCCGCTCCTTCAGTCCGGCAACAATTGACGCCTTGGTACGTTTGATATAATAACGCCATGCCGGAACCGTTGGCAGTCCACATCCGTCCCCAAAACCTCTCTGAATTCATCGGTCAGCGGCATTTGGTTGGCCGGGGCGGGCCCTTGGCTGTCGCCATCGAAAAGAAACACTTATTCTCGTTTATTCTCTGGGGCCCGCCCGGCGTTGGCAAAACGACCCTTGCCCGCATCTACGCCAAGGCGCTGAACGCCGACTATCACGAACTTTCCGCCGTTTCCGCGGGCAAAGACGACATTCGAAAGATCGTAGACCAAGAGCAGACGCTGTTCGGGCCAAAAATCCTTTTTCTCGACGAAATCCATCGCTTTAATAAAGCCCAACAAGATTATCTCCTGCCCTTCGTTGAATCCGGCCGTTTGACGTTGATCGGCGCCACGACTGAAAATCCCAGTTTTGAAGTCATTTCGGCGCTCTTGTCGCGCTGCCGCGTATTTATCCTTGAAGAGCTTTCGGATGAAGAAATGCACCAGATTATCCGACGGACAGGCTTTCCATTAACTCCTGAAGCCGCGGAGTGGCTGGTCGCCATGGCCGGCGGGGATGCGCGCCAGGCGATTACGATGATCGAGAACACCGCTAAGCTGTATAAAGAAATTACCGTCGAAAATCTTAAAAATACCCTGCAATCGAAATTTCTTCGCTACGATAAAAAAGGAGAAGAGCATTATAACACCATCAGCGCCTTCATCAAAAGCATGCGGGCCAGCCAACCGGACGCGGCGATGTACTACCTCGCTCGGATGGTAGACGCCGGCGAAGACCCGAAGTTTATCGCCCGGCGAATGGTGATTTTCGCCTCAGAAGATATTGGCCTTGAGGATTCGCATGCGCTCGCGGTGGCCAATGCCGTCTTTCAGGCCGTCGAGACGATCGGCATGCCGGAAGCGGGCATCAATCTCGCCCACGGCGTAGCGTATCTATCCCAGTGCCCGAAAGCAAAACGTTCTTACGAGGCCTATCTGGCTGCAACGGAAGACGTCAAAAAATTCGGCAATTTGCCGATTCCGATGCTAATCCGAAATCCTGTTACCAAGCTCATGAAGGAAGTCGGCTATGGTAAGGGCTATACCCGCTACCCGAAACAAGACCTGCTCCCCGAAAAACTCAAAGGCCGGAAGTATTTGAAAAGATAACCTAAAACCGCGCGAAGCGCGGTTTTAGGTTGGTATGTCGGATCCAACATGCCAAGGACTACATGATAGCTTCTTTCAGGAGCTTACCGGCGGTAAAGCGGGGTTTCTTGGAAGCTTTGATCTGGATTTTTTCACCAGTGCGAGGGTTGATACCTTCGCGAGCTTTGCGGTCAGCGACTTTGAAGATACCAAAACCGGTAATATTCACCTTGTCTCCTTTGCGGAGAGCTTTGGTGATTTCTTCGGTAAAGCCGTCAATCCACTCGGCGGACTGCTTTTTGGAGACAGCGAAGCGGTCTGCCAAAATCTGCGCCAATTGAGCCTTTTTGATTGCGTTTGCCATATAACACCTCTCTTTCTATACTGAACGGGCTTAAAAACCCGCTCAATTACTTGGTTATTCTATAGCTACTCCCCAATTCTCTAGGTTTTTCGCAATTTTTGCAATACCCCCTGTTTATAACCGCTTACCGGGCATATTCGACGGCGCGGGTCTCACGGATGACGTTTACCTTAATCTCGCCGGGATATTTCATCTCCTCTTCGATTTTTTTGGCGATATCTTTGGCTAATTTGATAGCTCCCAGATCATCAATGCGGGTAGGCGTGACGAATACGCGCAGTTCGCGGCCGGCTTGAATGGCGTACGACCGATCAACCCCTTCGAATGAATTGGAGATTCGCTCAAGTTCTTCCAAACGTTTGAGATAGATTTCGACGGTATCCTTGCGGGCACCGGGCCGGGCGCCGGAAATAGCGTCGGCGGCCTGAACGATGCGGGCTTCCAAAATCGCATACGGATACTCCTCATGGTGAGCCTCCATCGCCTGAATAACTTTCGGATCGATGTTGAATTTCTGGAGTAATTTGCGGCCGATCTCCACATGCGTTCCCTGAACTTCGTGGTCAACAGCTTTGCCTAAGTCGTGAAATAACGCGCCTTTTTTGGCAACGCTCACATCAGCGCCCAATTCGGCCGCCAGCATGCCGGCGATATGGGTCATTTCGATCGAATGGAGAAGCACGTTCTGGCCGAAGCTGGTTCGGAAGGCAAGGCGGCCGAGTAAATAAGTTAATTTCGGATCCACCGGCCCGACGCCGGTTTCAAACAGCGCGGCTTCGCCGGCCTCGCGAATCTTTTCATTAATTTCATTTTTGGCTTTTTCAACCATTTCCTCAATCTTGGCGGGATGGATGCGGCCGTCGGCGATGAGTTTCTCAATGGCTAAGCGTGCGATTTGCCGGCGAACCGGGTCATAGCCGGAAATAATCAGCGCTTCGGGCGTATCGTCAATAATTACATCCACTCCCGTGAGGCGTTCGATAGTTTTGATATTGCGGCCTTCTTTGCCGATAATCTTGCCTTTGACCTCATCCGAAGGCAGATTCACGACGGTCGTCAATGAATCGGCGATATGCGATCCGGCATAACGCTGGATGGCCAGAGTCAGGATTTCCCGGGCTTTCTTGTCGAGTTCCTCTTTGTTTTCGGTCTCGAGCTTGCGGATGCGCTTGTAGAGGTCGTCTTTGTATTCTTCCTCGATCTTTTGAATAAGTTCGGTCTTGGCGGTTTCTCGGTTCAAGCCGGCGACGCGTTCCAATTCAGTGATCTGCTTGGCCCGCGTTTCATCGATCTGATGCTTCAGGGCGGTAATTTCAGCGGCTTTGGTTTTCAGGGTTTCTTTTTCCGAATGGATCTCTCGGCTGCGCTGTTCAAGCTCGCTTTCCTTCTTGGTTAAAAGGTTTTCAATGCGCGAAAGCTGGGCCATGCGGTCCTTTTCTTCATTCTTGGATTCTTCTAAGGTTTGGAGCGCTTTGTTCTTGGCTTCCAGGAGAATGTCCTGAGCTTTTTGCTTAGCGTCTCCGAGAATTGTCTGAGCTTTGGATTCGGCTTGGGTAGCCCGTAATGCGGCGATAACTTGGCGAATAAGATAGCCGGCGACTAAGCCCATTAAACCGGCCAAAATCAGCGCCACAAGGCGTGGAAGTCCTAAAATCATGGTTGTAAGCGGTTACAAACGGCATAAATGACTGGAGATGTCGTTATAACTGGAATTAAAAGATAAACTTGACGCCAGTATACAAAAATCGGCTTATTTTATCAACTGAAATCTTCCACAAGAAAAAAGGCCGCTGGGTCAATGACCCAGCGGCCAGTCGTCGGAAAATCGGGGCAGCTTTTCTTGCTCGAGGCACCAGCGCAGAACTCCTTGCGCTCGGACGCGATCTTGATGACACCAAAGCATGAAGATGTTGTAGGTGCTCGGCGCCCAACCGTGGCTGGCAAGCCGATGAGCATTGGCGGTTGTGAGGCCGCGCCAGACCAAAGGCGCGACAATCGAGTATCCACGAGCGATAATGTTATCGTGAGGATGCTGGCCGCCGACGCCGGACAAAGCCCGTTCGCGGACGACATGGAGCCGGATGATCGCGCGCTGAATGTCGGGATTCAGCTTCAAGAATTCGCCTGAAAAATCAAGGGGTTTGAAATTCGACGCTGTCGACATAATAGTCATAAGAACAGGTGGATATCATAGCAGACAATTCTTATTTTGTAAATTTCTGATATACTAAATTCATGAAACCAATCGTTCTTGCCATTTTGGACGGGTGGGGCCATTCGACCACCCGCACCGGCAACGCGATCTTGAGCGCCCAGACGCCGACGCTCAACGAGATCGTCCATACCTATCCTTCCATGCTTTTGCAGGCGTCCGGACCGGCCGTCGGCATGACATTCGGCGAATCGGGCAACAGCGAAGTTGGCCACATGACGCTGGGCGGCGGCCGAGTGATATTCCAGTACTTGATGCGGATCAATAAGGCCATCGAGAACGGGGATTTTTTCACCAATCCGACGCTCGTCGAGGCCGCCGCCCATGTCCAGCGCCACGGCTCGACCCTTCATATCGCCGGTTTGCTGACGTCGGGCGTCGTTCATGCTTCCTTCAATCATCTGGTTGCTCTCGTAAAATATGCCAAGACCAATAATATCTCATATCGCCTTCATCTTTGGACTGATGGCCGCGATTCCGGCCTCAAAGAAGGCTCCGACTTGCTCAAAAAGCTTTCCGATGAGATCGGAGGGCTGGAAAACCTAGCTACCGTCATCGGCCGCGATTTCGCCATGGACCGAAACAACAACTGGGACCGGACCGAAGCGACGTACAACTTGATCGCCAACGCCGCCGGGACCCAAGTTCCCGATATTTTCGCGGCCATGGGCGCGTACTACAAACAAAACATCACGGACGGCGCGATTCCTGCGACTGTCGTTACCCCATCGCCGCTGAACAGCGGCGATGGGGTCGTCTTCTTCAATTTCCGCGAGGACTCGATGCGCCAGATCGTCCGTGTTTTCACCGAACCCGGTTTCGATACGTTTCTTAAAAAAGTGCCTGATAGTCTGTTCATCGCCGGCATGACCCAATATCTCGAAAATCCGCAGCTTCGCGTCATCATGTCTCCGCCGAACGTCAAAAATTGCCTCTCGGAAGTGTTATCGCTGAACGGCAAAAAGCATCTCCATGTCGCCGAGACCGAAAAATACGCCCACGTAACGTTCTTTTTCAACGGGTTGCGAACTAAACCCTTTGACGGAGAAACGGATTTCTTCATTGAATCACTGGAAAATCTGACCCAGCATCCGCAGATGCGCGCCGCGGATATCACCCAAAAAGTTGTAGCCGAAATGGATCGGGATTTCTACGATGTCTTTATCGTCAATTATGCCAATGGCGACATGCTGGCTCATTTAGGCATCCTTGATGCGGCCATCCAGGGCGTTCAGGCCGTGGATGCTTCCTTGGCCATCTTGAAACAAAAGGTTTTAGAAAAAGACGGGACGCTGATCATTACTGCCGACCACGGCAATGTTGAGGCCATGATCTACCAGACCACCGGCGATCGAGAGACGCGCCACGATTCGAATCCCGTGCCGCTGTATCTCGTCGGCGCTCCGTTCGCTCGGTCGCGATCGGACGCGGAAATCGCCCAATCTTATGCCCAAGTCAACGGCATCATCGCCGATGTGGCGCCGACGATTCTTGAATTGCTGGGAATTCAAAAGCCGGTCGAAATGACCGGCTCAAGTCTGCTCGGAATCCTCAAGTCGTAATTTTGGCCGCGGATTGAGCTGTCGCCGCTGGTTTATGATACCGCTCGGTTCGCCGCGGATGCTTCTCAGCCAGATCAGATCGTCGTCCAGCCGTCGAACTAATTTCTCAATGGACGGGCCGGACAAACCTCGTTCCCAGCGATACTGGATCAAAATGTTCTGAATGTATTTCGTGCTCACTTTCACCGATCCCACTTCGCAAAATGTCATACGCCGAAGATAGTATGTCAGATCGACGACTGTCTTGGGTTTCAAAACCTCGACGCATTTTCGTAAAACGTATAGTTTGCGAAATTTGGAAAGATAGTATTGGAAATCATCGGAGATTTTTTGTTCGTCCTCTTTCGTCAGAACATGGGGCCCGCGTTGTTGCATGAAGAACTGGCCCCAGCGTATCACACAATAATACCACCGCCAAGAAGTTCCCTGCCGCGATAGAACACGGCTGATTGGCCCTGGGTAACCGCTCGTTCCGGTTTGGCGAATTCAAGCGTGCCATCCTTGGCCAACCGGGCGCGCGCCGAAGGCGCGCGATACCGAACTTTGACATCGAGATTTCCGGCAGGATACGAGCCGCCAATCCAGTTGCATTTCTTGACCCGAGTCTCGCTCAATGCAGCAGCAGCGTCTTCGCCGACGTATAAAACATTCTTTGCAACATCTTTGCCGATGACATAATACGGCCCGCTTCCATCGGCAATGTCCAATCCGTGCCGCTGGCCGATTGTGTAGTAATACACGCCGTCATGAGCGCCGATTTTCCGGCCATCAAGGGCTAAAATCTTGCCCGGCTTGGGTTTAATGTATCCAGTGAGAAATTCTTTCATGTCCAAGGGACCGATGAAACAGACCCCCTGGCTGTCTTTTTTGGCGTAATTTGGGAGCTTATATTTCTTGGCCAATACCCGGACTTCGGGCTTGGTATAATCGCCGATCGGAAAGATGCACCGCGCAAGCTGCCGCTGCGTCAGCGTCCACAAAAAATAACTTTGATCTTTGTTGGAATCTTTAGCTTGATAGAGTTTGATTCCGTGCGAAGTTTTTTTGAGCCGCACGTAATGGCCGGTGGCGATAAAATCCGCGCCGGCCGCAAGCGCTTTTTTGAGAAACAGCCCGAACTTAATCTCCTTATTGCACATGACGTCGGGATTCGGCGTGCGGCCGGCGCGGTATTCGCGGATCAGGTAGTCAGTGACGGATTTTTTGTACTCGCGCGAAAAATCCCAGGTTTTGAACGGGATGCCGATCGCCGCAGCCGCGCGCAGCGCGTCCTCGCGATCTTGTTTCCAGAGACAAACGGGGTCCTCGTCGCCGCCCGGCTGCCACGGCTTCATGAACACGCCCACGACATCATAGCCCTGGCGTTTTAGAAGGGCGGCTGCAACCGCGCTGTCGACTCCCCCGCTCATCCCCACATACACGAGACCTTTTTCCATTCCCTATATTATACTGAAAATCATCGAAACGGCAACCCTAGATGCCGTGTTCCTGGAGCCAGCGAAGCTTCACGAGATATCCTTTGGTTTCAATCGCTAATCCGCCTTTTTTGGAAGTCAGAGCGTTGATCCAATCTTGGATGCCGCTAATAATTGCGGCGGCCAAAGATTTATGGGCGCGCGTCGGCGAACCGTTATACGAAGCGGCGAGATATTCTTCCAAACGAGGATCTTTCAAAACGCTTTGGCCGTTGGCGGTAATCAGCGAGGTCAGATTCGTGTCGTACAGCAAAATTGCCGCTTTCATTGAATTTAACTGATCTTTAGCGCCTTCGGTGAAATCCTTAATTAAATTTGCTTTGGGATATTGTTTAACGATTTGTTTGTATGTTTGGGGCGTAAATTGAACCCAGCCGCAGGCGCTGGAAGAATTGCACGTATTGGCAAAGGCCAGCGATTGATTGGCGCCGATAATGACGTTGATCCGGTCAACCGTGCTTTGCGGATCAATCATAAATTCGGTCAGGTCGGTCTGCTCCAAATACGGAATATGTTCGAAAAATTCCGCGTGCGGCTGCCAGACCGCGGCAACCGTGGAGCCGCTCACTGCCGCCGACGGGACGTCGGCGGCAGTGAGCTCCGCAAACGCTTGTACTACGACCGAATGCAAATACTGCTTGCCGGCCGAAATCAAATCGGGCGTATGAATATCGGGGCTGTAGGGCGAATAAAAGTAATAATCAATATCCAAGCTCGACGTATCCCGATCGGGATAGACGTTTGCAATGATGATTTTGTTGTCCGGTTTCTCAACGCGGTAAGCGGTATTCCAACTGTTCCAGCGAATGCCGTTCGGCCGCTCTAAAATCGATATATTCCAACCGTCCGGCGCAATCAGATCAGCGCCATGTTTGACGATCGTAATGATTGAGATTTCTCCGGTCTTGCTATCGAGCGCGGCCAGCGCAATTTCTTTTTCCGGCTCTTTGAAGGTCCGGCTGGTAACCGTGGTTTGTCCCGTCGCCGGGTCTTGGCTGATCCGATCTTCAGCGTATGAAATATCCTGCGTCCCGACTTTTAATTTCACATCCGCCAAAAGCTGATGAGCCGCCGCGATTTTGTCTTCAATGCTCCATGAAACCGGCGCCGGCGTCGTGATCACCGTCGAAATGACGCTCAATTGCCGAGGCGGAATCTTGCCGATGAAGAAAAAAACGGCCGCGCCGAGCCCAAGCACGCCCAACAGAAGAACGGAAAGCCGATTCCGTCCCGGCGATGATGGTAAAAAATTCAAATCGGTCATAAGCTTTTCTCAATCTCGGCCGCAGTGCGCTGGACGGAATTCGCGTAGGAGTTGCAAGCCGCGGTCGAGCATTTTGAGTTGCCGCTGTAATATGCTTTTGACGCCGCGATTTCAGCAGCCGCCGTTTTGCCGGTTGCACCGCCATTAGCAAGCTTGATAGCCGCAGCCGTAAAGGCATCTTCGATATTCCAAGGATTGGCAGGGTGGCCGACGACAGCTGTTACCCGATCGACGTACGCGATCCAGGTCGAAGGAATGAACTGTGCCGGCCCCATTGCGCCGCCCCAGCCGTATTGCTTGCCGTTAATGAATTGCGGGCAGGAGACCGCCGTATTGTTCGGATCCAATCCAAGCTGGCTGGTGATCGTCAGGAAGGGCTGGTGATCGCGCGGGTGCATGATCGCCTGCCAATGTTTAGAGGGCGGGTCTTCCGGCCGGTTGCATTTGCCGACGTTTTTACCGAGTCCGGATTCGATTTCCAATTCAGCCAGTAAAAACGCCGGCCGAATACCCGCTGAAATCGCCGCGAGATTTCCGTATTTGATCGCATCGTCCACCGACACGCCATTTTGAGTCAAATACGTAATTTCGCTCTGCAGCCGCGTAATGTCCGTTTTAGATTGGGTCACCAGCTGCTGGAACTTCGATTCCTGGCCTTTGGTATCCTTCAAAAGCTTATCTTTTTGAGCCTTGGCCTGGTTTAAACTGTCTTTTTCAAGCTGTTCAAGATTCTGCTGCTGGCGAAGATCGTCAAGCTGATCTTCAAGTTCGTTTTCTTTGTCTTCCAAGTCCGCGTGGACGGTTTTAATGTTGTCGATCGTGGCTTTAAGGTCGTCCTGGGTCGTCTCGACGCTATTTAGATCGTTAAAAAAATCGGACAATGTATCATGTTTGAGTAGAATGGTCGTTAAATTTTCTTGATCGTTCTTATAGACCAGGAGCAAGTATTGCGCCAAGGCCTGCCGGTCTTTTTCAATGCGATTCTCGGCATCAGTAATCTGGCTTTGAGTATCGGCGATCTGGAGATTTGTTTTGCTGATAGAAATATTCAAACTCTGAATCTCAAGCGAAATCTGGCTGATCTGGGCGTTCAAGGCATTCACTTGGCCTTGCAAGGTCAGGGCTTGGGAATGAATAACGTCGATTTGCGATTGATATTGATCAATCTGTTTTTGAAGTTCTTCGATCTGCTGGTTCTTGGCCGCGATGTCATCCTGAGTGGCCGCCGAAGCGTTGAAGACATGAAAAACCCAGGCGCACAAAGGCAAAACTAGGGCCAACGTCCAGAGATGATGCATTCGGAACTTCATCGCAATAAGTATATCAAAAAAGTGGACAACCTGCTATGGATATACGCGTAAATGTTTTATACTGTTAATAACTCACGTGAAAAAGTCTGCATTCCTCTCGATTCTGATATGCGGTTTCATCAGTTCGGTTTTGATATTCCGAAGCGTTCTCGCCGCCGGCAACACTCCGAATCCTCCGCCCGTCCCCATTGCGGCTGATTTGAGCAACGTCACCTTCACCAGCGACGTGAACCAGGACGTTCGGAATTGGCCGGCAAACATCAATCTTTCGGTGAGCGTCACCCAGGACAGCGTCAATTTCAGCTACGACAAGCTGGATCAATTCGCGCCCGTGGGCAATGACAATTCGGTCGGCAACGGCTGGATCTTCTACTACAACGACGGCTGGTACGGCACCACCACCAATCAATTCCGAGCCAATCACGGCAACGACAACAAAAGCATTTTCAATGAGATTCTCTGCGGGGGCATTGCCGGCACGCCGACCTTCGGCGGCAATTTCGTTCCCGTCCAAGGCCAGCAATACGGCTTCATGGTGTCTGGGCAAGCGCGGGCCGGCGCGGCGCCCGCCCCCGACCACGGCAAACTGCGCACTCCCCTGGTCAAGGCCGCCTGGAATTCTTCGATTACCAGCGGTGATTGCGGACCCGGCTCGGGAGGCGGCGGAACCGGAGGCACTGGCGGCGGCGCCAATGCCGGGGGTGATATCGGCGGCGGGGTGAGTTTGCCGCCCATAGAGAGCGGCGGTTCAGAAGCTTCCGACGCTACCGTTGGTTTTAACGGCCAAGTCGTATTTAATTCCCAGAACGGCACTTGGATGGTCGTTAGCGAAAACGCGGGTAAAGAAATTTACGCCCGTATTTTAGACAACAATGGCAACCCTCTCGGCGACATGATCACCGTGGCCCCCTCCGGCTATTGGCCCCGAGTCTCCTATTCGCCGGACTCGAACAAATTCTTCGTCACTTGGACCACGAGCGTCGCCAAAGACGACGAGATCATCTACGGCCAATTTATAAATCCCGATGGGTCATTCTCCGGGGCCAAAATTCAGATCGATCGGGGCACGTTTACCCTCGGCACTACTTCCAACAACCCTCCCATTCGCTACGATACCAAAAACAAAAAATTCGTGATGGTTTACGAGGATCGGGGCAGCCGAATCATCGAAGTTCGATTGGTTTCGGTCTCCATCACCGGCCAAGTCGATCCGCCAGTTGTCGTGACAACACCGGCCGACGGTACGTTTAACGGCGCACCGGGCGTCGCGGTCAATCCGGACAAGAACGAATATTGCGTCGTCTATCAGCACGTGCTGGACGGCACCGGCGTTGAAAACACCAGCGAGGTAACGGTCAAAGCGATCAATGCGGCCACGCGCAGCGTCGGTCCCGCTTCCACGGTTACCAACAACATGTTCTTTCTCTACGGGATCGACTACAGCACCGTAGACCATCAATATTTTGCCCTCTGGTCAGACTATGCAATCAAAGAATTAATGGGCTCTTTCCTTTCGTCTTGCGCCGCGGATCCGAACCAAGAACCCTTTGTTATTTCTGAAAATCCACACAACGGCGTTCTCGTATATAATTCTCAATCCAATACGTTTGGCATGATTACCTTGGATCGCGATAATGCGCTTAACCATGTTTATATTATCGACGGCTCGGGAGCAGTCATTGTCAGCCAAGACCTTTTCGGCGGCGGAAAGAACGGCAACTTTACTCCCTCTATCGGCGCCAATACCATTAACGGCACCTATGCCGCCATCGCGGCTGAGGATTATGCAACCACTAAATTCATTCCTAACGTCGGCTGGCCCGACGTCACCACCGGCCGCCGGGCCGGCGGTGCGTTTGCCGGATCAGTCACGCCGCCGTTGCGGACGGAGGGCCTGCCGACGGATCTCGGAGCCATGATTGAATGGATATTCTCCTGGTCGCTGCGGATCGTCGGAATCGTGATCTTCCTGCGGTTCTTCTATGCCGGATTCATCTGGTTCACGGCCCGAGGCAATGCGGCTCGAACCGGCGAGGCTAAAGCCATGATGATCAATGCCTTGTATGGCGTCGTCATCCTGTTTGCCGCGTATATCATTCTGTACAGCATCAATCCCGATTTGGTCGGAAGTACGGTGAATTTGCCGGGATTTGGGAATATACAGCCAAATCCTTCTGCTTCTCCTTCTGTTTCAACATCGCCTTCGCCGACTTTGACGCCGGCGCCGTAGTATTCGACAGACAGCGATTACGAGTTCTCGCAGAGTTCGTGCTTAAAAGATTCGATGGCCGGCACTCGAATCGGGTCAATGCTGCGTTTGTTTGCCAGTGCAAGCGCGATCCAGTGGGCGCTAATCAAAGAGTGAATTACTTTTTCGATCGGTGTTTCCCCCTCTAGAGGAATTGAATATGATTTCACCCCGCGCGTCTCAAGAAGTTTAATCGTCTGGGCGATCCGATTCATGATGCGCGGATTTTCCTGATCTTCCAAAATAATGCAGCGGAATTGTTGGGGATTGGCGGCATCAATCAACGCTTCAAGTTCGTTGTGATCCAATTCCGGAAACCGATTGCAAAACGCCGGCATTTTGGCGGTTTCGTTCAATATTATTTTCCAACCATATCCAAGCTCATTGAAGCGATTCGGAGCGTAGACAAGGGGGATCGAACCCTCCAGATGGCGGACAGCGTCCGGAAGAAATGCCGGCGCCTGGCCGCTGATGCGGCCGCAAAGAATGATGCTGGTCAAATCAAGCTTTAAAATGCCCGCCAGAGCCATAATTTCGTAGCCAACTGCCAGGCGAGGCACCAAATCGTTGACCGGAAGAATTACATGCGGCAAATCGTGTTCTTGGGCCAAGCGGATCAATTCCCCGCCGGAAGCTATAACAGCCAGCGGAAGATTATGCTGAAGCGCCATGTTGGTAGCTGAAACTGTTTCAGCCGTGTTGCCTGAATACGAATGCGCGATAACAAAAGAGTGGCGCAGATGATCAGGCGTAAAATGCGGCAAATCGTAATCGGAGTGAATATGGAGTTCCAGATCCGGGCGATGAATATTCAAAAAATCGGGAGCCAGCCGTGAGCCGCCCATGCCGGCAATGATAACTCGATCAAAATCAGCGGGCAGTTTGTCGGCATGGATAATTTCGGGCCGGTACGAGAACTGGCGAGGCAACCCAAGAATCATGTCTTCGTATGTCATGAAGGAAGTATACAAAACCACAGCGGGGGCGTAAACGCCCCCGCTGTGGTTTATTTAAACGCCTTGATTATTACATCGCGTTCTTTTTCATCATGCTTTTTCCTGCAAACAAAACAAACAAAGCCGCTAAGCCAACCAAATCATAGACGACTTTGGTTGCCATGCCATCGCCAAAGATGGCGGTTACCAGGTTCCAGTCCAGCAGGCCGACGAGACCCCAGTTCAAACCGCCGATGATCACGAGGATCCATGCGATTTTGCCGAGCATTCTCTCATGCACCTCCCTTCTTGCTTAGATTGTTTCCTAACCCTGATGCTTTCAGTATACCCTATTTGCAAATCGCCTTATGCACAGGTCTAGCGCGCGGGGTTCGGAGACGGCAGCATCGGCCGGATTTGAATCTGCTGGGCCGTTACGGTATTGTCGCTGTTCGTGGTACCCATAACCGAGACGGAATCGCCGACTTTCAAGTCCGACGTCGAGCCGGCTGCTGTTTTAGAGATGTTCGTAGAATTCGAGAGAATAACAACGCGGCTCGAACCGTCCGCCAATTTTATCGTCATCTGCGAGCCGGAAATATCGAGAATCTCGCCGAATGTGCCGCCGCCGAACTGAACCGTCCGGCCGCCGACCATTGCCGTGCCGTTTTGATTGGCGCCGGTCGCCTGGAAACGGAATTGCTGGTTGCCGTTGCCCAAACGCGCAAAGGGCGACTTTGACTGGGCGTACTTATACCCGCCGAAGAATGCGCCTCCGGCAATCACGACTGCGACCGCGATACCGCCGACAAGGAATTTTTTGTTCATATGTTTTGATTAATTTATTTTTAAAATTATTCGTACCGCAGGGCCTCAATCGGATTCAGTTTGGCCGCGCGGCGCGCGGGATAATATCCGAACACGATCCCGATGAGCGCTGCCACGCCGAATGCCAGCGCTACCGAATACAATGTGACGGCAGTCTGCAGGGCAAAGAAATGTGCCGCTAAAATCGCGATAATCCAGCCCAAGGCCACGCCGATCAAGCCGCCGGCGACCGTAAGCATCACTGATTCGGCCAGGAATTGGGCACTGATATCGCTCGCTTTGGCGCCGATAGCCTTGCGAAGTCCGATTTCCCGGGTCCGTTCGGTTACGCTCGTCAGCATCATGTTCATGATCCCGATGCCGCCGACCAAGAGCGAAATGCCCGCGATCGCGGCCAGAAGGATTGTAAACGTACCCGTTACGCTGGACGCCGCAGCGATAATATCCGATTGATTGATGACGCTGAAATCGGCATTCGCCTCATCGGCGATGCGATGGCGGTCAAGCAGCACGGCCGTGATGTCGGCCTGGACGGCCGACATCACGTTTTGACTTGCAGCCTGGACGCTGATGTTCGACAGGTACTTGTCCCCCGACAAATACCGTTCGGCGGTCGTGATAGGAATATAGATCGCGTCATCGGCGTTGCTTAAACCCGAGCCGCCCTTGGCTTGGGTTACGCCGATAACAGTAAAAATAACTTTGTTTATTTTAATTTTCTGGCCGATCGGATCGACTCCTTCGCCGAAAAGATCGTCCCGCGTCGTCGGACCCAGCACCGCCACTTTGGAATAACTGCTCAAAGCGCCCTGATCGAAGAACGATCCGTCGCCGATTTCAACATTGTGAACGTTTGGATATGCTTCAGTCGCGCCGGTCACGGAGGTATTGGTATTCTGGCCGCCGTACACGACTTGGTAGCGGCGGGAAATTTCCGGCGAGACGTTAGTGATATTCGAAACCTGGGCCGCAATCGCGTCTGCGTCTTCCTCGCTTAACGTTTCGGCGCTGCCGCGGCCGGTGCTGACTTGAAACCCAAAACCGCGCTGGGCGCCGGGCTGGACGATGAGCAAATTGGAACCGATGGACTCGATGCTCGACTGAATCGAATCCTGCGCGCCCTGACCGATCGAAACGAGGCCGATCACCGAAGCGATGCCGATAACGATGCCAAGTATGGTCAAACTCGACCGAGCCTTGTTGACGGTCAGGGCGCTGTACGTTTCCAGCATGAGATCTTTAGGCTTCATGGCGAGTGGTGATGCGGCGTTTTTGGCGGTTTTTTTCATCGCGGATAATCGCGCCATCCTTAATTTGAATAATCCGGTCCGCGTGTTCGGCGATATACTGCTCGTGAGTGATCAGCACGATCGTGCGGCCGGCTTCGTTGAGACGCTGGAACGTGCTCAACACGATCTCGCCCGTCCTGGAATCCAAGTTTCCGGTCGGTTCGTCAGCCAAGATAATGGCCGGATCATTGACCAGCGCCCGGGCGATAGCGACGCGCTGCATTTGGCCACCCGAAATTTGGTTTGATAAATACTGAAAGCGTGATTCGTCCATACCGGCTGCATGAAGCGCTTTTGCGGCGCGCTTAGTCCGCTCAGCTTCCGGCACTTCCGAGTACAGCAGCGGCAGCGCGACATTCCGGAGCACCGTCGCGCGCCGCAGAAGATTGAATGATTGGAACACAAAGCCGATTTTAGTCTTTCGCACCTCGGCGAGCTCGTCGTCCGAAAGCGTCGAAATATCGCGACCGGCAAGAACGTAGCGTCCTGTCGAGGGCACGTCGAGCGCGCCCAAAATGTTCATAAGCGTTGATTTGCCCGAGCCGGACGGGCCCATGATGGCAACGAATTCACCCTCATCAATTTTAAATGAAACGTCCTTCAGAACGTGGGTTTTTTCGCCGCTGTTGACGTACGTTTTGCTGATGTGGGCGCATTCGATCATAGATATTTATCGGACAAACGTAGCGTTGCCGCCGCCAAGCGATTGGACACGAACAGCGCCGCCGCCGGTTGTGCCGCCAAAGGCGCGCGTGTTGGTTTGAGCGGTGCTAGAGCTAGAACTCGGCATGATGGTGCGAGTGACAATTTCGTCGCCTTCAGCCAGGCCGCTTTTAATTTCTGTTTCCGTATCGCCCTGAAGGCCGATTTCGACCTGCTTCATCTCCGGCTGGGCCGGCAAGGCTGCGGAGCCGATGGTCGTCGTGCCGGCCGCACCCACATCCACGCCAGTAATTGTCTGGACAAACCATTGGCCGTTCGTCTGGCGTACTGCGGTCGTCGGCACCATCAAAACATCGGTGCTCACGCCGCTTAAGATCGTAACTGTCGTACTCATCCCGGGTTTGACTTTGTCGTTTTCAACATCGAGCGCGACTTGGGCGTTATACGAGACGACGCCCTGGCTGACAGTCCCAAGCGAGTCGACCGAGATGACCGTCCCGGTGAGAGTAACATCGGGCAATGCATCGAACGTAAGGGTCGCTTTCTGGCCTTCGTGGATATTCGCAATATCAGTTTCGTTCAAAGAAATGTCGGCGATGCTCTTTTGGGTATAGATTGTCGCCACGGTCGTGCCGCTGGAAACGGAATCGCCGCGCTGCACGGGCACATCGGCCAGTACGCCGTCAAACGGAGCGCGAACGTACAGATCGGCCAGCGCATCTTTGGCATCCTGCAGCGCGGCCTCTTTCTGGGCTACAGAATTCTGCTGGTTAGCCAGATCAAGCGGATCGCCGAGCTGGGAGCTTTGGATGGATTGCTTGATACTGCGGATCGAATCGCGCGAACTGGTTACGCTCGACAACCGGCTGTTAATCGTGCTTGCATAGCCGGCAAGATCGCCCTGATAATTTGTGACCTGCGCAGGTATGGTATTGATGACTTGGCCGTTCGCGCCGACCGTGCGATTCTTGCTTTGCGCGTCGCTAACCGCATCCAGCAAATTCTGCTCGCTCTTGATGGCCTGGGCTTCAAGCTTCAAAACTGAAATCGTGGTATCCAGCATCGTCGCAATGGTATCTTCATCGGTTTCGTCCAGGCGGAGCGTGCGATAGGTGGCTAAAGCCGGATCGTACGCCGCGCGTGCGGCGTTATAATCGGTCTGGGCCTGCGTTGCCAGTGCCTGAATGGCGTCATGTTCATCGGTGTCAGTGCCGTAGTTCGCGTACTGACAGAGATTGGGCGTACAGTCGCCTTTGAGCGTGTTGGCATAGAGCACATCGTCGGTGCCCTGCATCACATCCACTAAGCTCAAGAAGGTGCTCGAAATCTGGCTGACCGCGTCGGTATAGCTCTTTGTCAGATTATCGTCTCGATCTTGCTGGCTTGAAGATTGATCGAGTTGGAATTTCTGCAGGGCAACTTTGGCGTTATCGAGCGCAAGTTGGGCGTCACGGACGTTTTTCTGGGCGTCGGTGGTATCGAGCTGGGCAATCAGTTGGCCGGACTTGACCGTCTGGCCTTTTTTGGCCGCAACGTACGTTATATCGCCGGACGCTTTGGGTTTAATATCAACTTTGTTCTGCGAAGAAATTTGGCCGGCTTCGGTAATGCCTGCCGTCACCGTTCCTTTTTGGACAGTTCCAATCACATACTGCGTCTCGGCTTTTGAGGTGCTATGGAAGAACCCGTAATACACGGCCACCGCAATAATCAAAACGGCAAACAGCGACACGATCTTATGCCTTCGAACATACGAACCGAACGAAGAAAAATAATTCATATTTAAGATAAGCGGATATACAAATAAAGCCGCGCGAATTGCCGCGCAACCTTATGCACCCTAATACGCAATTCTCCTGGAATCGTTACATTCAGGGCTATTGGACTGTCGGGAGAGACTGGCAGTCGCGGCCGTTATAATTCACGTCCGAGAGGGACACATAACCGGTAGCGCTGCCCTGGAGCGAGCCGTCCGAGAGGTCGACTTTAGCCCACGACGAAGCGGAAGTACCGGTTACTCCGGTAACTTTGGTGTAATCGCCGAAATGCATCGTCGCCACGACCGAAGCCGCAGCTGATTTGCTTGATCGGACCGGAATATCGGCCTGGGCCATGGTGTAGCAGGTAAACGGCGGCAAAGTCGGCATTTCCGGTACGTTATCGCAATCACCCTGGAGCTGGAAATCGGCATCGGGCGGAATCCAGCGCAATCGGAACGGTCCGACATTCGGTGCTTGAGCGGAAGCCGGATCAAAGCCGACCCAGCCGTTGGCAGTCACGCCACCGGCGATAATCTGGTCATCCGAAGTGGCTTGGCCGAACACCGGCGCCTGGGTGCTGGGTCGGCTGTAAACGGTCGTCGTCTCGCGCAGTACAATATCGCACGAAGACGCGAGTCCCGTCGGAGAAACGCTGGCGCTTGCCGACGGAGTCGGACTGGTGCCGGCGTGTTCCGATCGCGGATTCCAGTACCATAAATAGAGGCCGGCCAGCCCAACCAATATGATAATGATGATCGAGAAAAGTGTTTTCATATGTAGAGAGTATATGCTTAATATCCGAACTTTTCAAAGTGGATCCGGGCCGGCGCCACTCCTAAGCCGCTGACGATGTGCCGTATGGCTTCTGTCATGGCCGCCGGGCCGCAAAAATATATATCCCGCTCCCGATAATCAGAGACATACTCCTTTATGTGGCCGCCGTCAATACGGCCGGGCTCATGGCTCGATTGATGCTGTTCGAGGAAGAAATAGAGCTTGAACGGATGCCGGCGCTGGAGCGCGAGCAATTCCTCTTTAAACACGATATCGTGTTCGGTGCGATTGGCGTACAGTAATATCACATCGGCGCCGGCGGCCGCCAACGGTTCGATCATAGCCCGGATGGGCGTGATGCCGATGCCGCCGGCGATCAGCAGGAATTTGTCAGTCTGGGCGATCTCCCGCGTAAATACTCCCAGCGGCCCGTCAATGACGACTCTCGTTTCCGCCTCCAGCTTATTGATTCGGGACGTAAAATCGCCCGCACCCCGAATCGTAAACCGAATCTCGCTGCCGCCGGGCGGCAGCGAGAACGAGAATGGATGGGCGAACAGCATTCCTTTCTGCAAAAAGAATAAATTGGCGAACTGGCCGGGCCGATACCGAAAAGCCGCCAGGTTCCTGCCGGTTATATAAATAGAGTGGACGTCGGGCGCTTCGCGGACGATCCGATCGATGCGGAATTTAAACCGGTTCAGATTCCAGAGCGGTCTTATGAACCGGAATAGCACTAGAAGGCCGAACGCACCCCAGGTAATGGATTGCCATGCAAACTTGGCGGCAGGATTGCCGGCGAAATCGCCGAAGTTTGTTTGATGCTCGAGCACCAGGATAATCGCGGCGTAGACGGAGAGATGGATAAGGTACCACGTTTCGTAGCGATAGCGCCGGTGCAGAAACATCCGCACCGAAGCGATAATAATCGTGGCGAAAATCACCCAGGCAATAAACGCTTCCCAAACTCCGTCCCAGACGGTAACCAGCGTCCAAGCCTGGCCCCAAAATCCCGTCTGGCTCCAAACTGCGTGACCCAGAATGATCAGGAGCGGATGCAGTATCAAGAAAGCCGACAGCGTGAACCCGTTATACTGATGCCAGCGATTCAGTTTATCGTGGCCGAAAGCCTGCTCGATAAAGGGAATGCGACCGATTAGGAATATCTGCAGGAGCACGCCGGCCTCCGCCAGGAGGCCGGCGAGGCGGCCCAGCGCGACCACACGGGCGCCGGGCCCGCCCCGGTTCATCAAAGCCCCCCACCCCGGCGGTCCCCAGAAAAAAAAAAGACAGCCCCAGGCCGCCGCGCCGATTGCGGAGATAATTAACCGTTTTAAGGCAAGTAATCGAGTACATTGAGCCATCCGTTCAATTCATCCTTGGTCTGCACGTAGCCGGCAATCGTGATCGCCGTCCCGACGTGAATTCCCAGATGCAAATGCTTCCGTTCGCCGTCTGTTTCCGAACTATAGCCGGTTCCCAGAACCGCGATCTGCCGGCCGTGGATCAATTGGTCGCCGACCGCCGCAAATACGCTTGTCAGCCGGACATGGCCGTAAATCACCGTGACGTCCTGGCCGTCTAAAACGCAGCGCTGGACCATCACGCCGCCATAGCCGCTTGCTGTTCGTTTTTGAACCAGTGGCCCGTCACACAAAGCATATACGGCCACATCTACGTTTTGTTCCGCTTCCGTGGTCTCGAAATCAACGCCGGTATGATAGCCGGTGAAGCGCTCGGGCTGAACCGGCGAGGAGCCTGGCTTGACGAATATGCCCAGCGGCTTTTTGGTTACCCGGTCGCGGGCATGAGAGATCGGCTCGGCAATCGCTGCCGCCGGAGCCGACGCGCTTACCGACGGACTCGGCGAGTTCGTCGCACTCGGCATCTCAACTTTCTCTCGGAAGACCCAGAACGCGCTAAACCCGCCCAGAACAATAATAAAGCAGGCGATAACTATCCGGCGGCGATTCATGGGCGAAAATTAATACGAAATGAAATTAATCCCCTGCGGCATCGCGAACACCGATGCGTCCACGCTGGCGCTGGTGCAAGAATAATTCAAGTTCTGATTGAAGTTTACGCCCTGGTTCGATTGGCTGGAGCTGCTGGAAGCCGAAACCGTAGTCTTCACGCCGGTAGCAGACAAGCTGGACCAGCTATACACGTCCGAACCGTTGACCAGCACATATGCTTTCATGGTTTGGCCCGCTGCTGAAACATCGAAATCACCCCTCAATTTGCCGTTGGAGATATATACAATACCCGAACTGATGTCCATTTCCGTGCTGTGCTGGACCGTGCATTTTACGGAACCTTTCATGGCCAGCAAGGTCTGCAGCGTCCCGCTCGACGATCCGCTTGCCGTCGGCGACGCTGTCTCGCTCGCGCTCGGAAACGGCGTCGCCGACGGACAAGGATTCGAACCCCCGAGGTCCGAATGGCCGACAAAATACCAGACACCGGCCCCAATCACCGCCACCCCCGCAATCCACGCAATTCCCATCGCAACTTTTGACATAATAAAAGAAGGATTAGCCGTTTTCTGAATCTTACACAATAACTTCGATTTTGGAAATACCAAAAGCGGCTCTGACGAGCCGCTTTTGGAGCAAGCAGTTACTGGCGTTTGTATGGGGGGACTTGCGAGAGCGAAGTGTAGGCGTTCGAAGAGAGCGTGTACCACGCGAATTCATTGTTGTTGACGCAGAACACTTTTTTGAAGAATTCCGGGTCTTGAGCAACGGCCTGATCGCCGGCCATATTGACCCAATGCAGGATTGCAGTATCTTCGCCCGTCACCTCCACCGCGTAGACCTTCGGATCGTTGGTCTCACAATTTTGGAAGAGGGTCGTGGTCGGAAACGCATCGCGGGCTTCGGGCGTGATAGTCTTCACATTGCTCCAGCCGCCGAGGTGGCCGTAGAAGTTGAAGATCACGGGATTCAGGAACAGCCGCTTATAGCCGTAAGTATTGATTATATAAATGTCGGGGTCATTGGAGCCAGCGGCGCTGATCATTTGACCTTCGTTAAGACCGTACTTGCCAAGGTTAGCCGAATCCCCAGTCGTGATACCCAAGACAGTCGGACTGGGCGTAGGTGTCGGCGAAACCACAGGCGTTATTGCGCCGCAGCCGCCACAACCCCCGCCTCCACCACTGGATAAAGGTTGCGGAGTCGGCGTGGGCGTAGGTGTCGGCGAAGTTGACGCTTCAATCTCATTGCCATACGTTTCCGGCGAGCCGTGCGATACCGGCCGGAAATAATACGAGGTTGCCGCGGCCAACCCGCTGATCGTCACCGAATGGCTCACAACCAATTGAGAATCTTCACCGGTCGTATTCGCATACCCGTAGCATTCGAAAGATGCGGAAGCGACAGCTGTCGGATTGCAAGTGTTCGCGCCGACCGGCTCATGGGAAACCGTATCCCAGACGACGCGGCTTGTCGCCGGATGAGTTGTAGTCCACGTGATCGTAATGCTGTCCGAGGTGGCAGAAGCGGTTTGTTGGGCAAGCACATGGAGCGTGGCGGGAATGACGGTTTCAAATTGAGCGGAAGCTACGCCGATATTTCCGGCCGCGTCAGTAGCTTTGAGGGTAAAGATATGGGAACCGCTGGCCGTGAGAACAGGTTCGAACGGCGAAGCGCATACCGCAAACGAAATAGAATCGATCTTGCATTCGGTCGTTGTCGGACTAGCGTCAGAAACGCTGAACGCCAGATGGGGTGCGGCGTCGGTGGGACTCGCGATGGGATCAATCGAAACTGCGGGAGCGGTAACATCTTTGTCGCGAAGCGTGATGATACAGGCGGCAGAATGGCCCGTCGAGAGGGCGCCGACGCACTCGGCTGATCTCGAGGCGGCATAATTGGAAGGTACTGGGGTCGTAATATTCACCGCATACTGTTGATTGGAAGAAATACTGACCAAGGTTCCCTCGCTGCTGCCGACGAAGGATTGCGGATTGGCAACCACTCCGTCCACGGAAATCGTTAGATCGCTTGGAACCATCGTCCCGCCGAAATTATTTTCCACATTCACGGTTACGTTTAGGCTCGGGTCTTTCATTTTTTCCACTCCTTCGGAAACCGTGTACACGGGAATATTCACGGAACGAATGTAATCGAGAATCGTCCGCAGCATTTCCGGCGTTGCGCCGTACGCCATATCTTCGCTGGTAGATACGCCTTCTTCAATCTGATGGAAAACGAGAATCAGCCAAGTCCGGTCGGCAACGGCCTGATTGATCCAATTCTTGACCTGGTCGGGTGTAGTATCGGCATTCACCGATTGGCCGTACAGCGCGAACATGTCCACATTCTTGTCGTTGAAGCCGGGAGAAACGGTGCGGCCCGACGTGTATCCGGCGCCGGCTGAAATTTCTTCAACCGAGTGGTTGTAGCTGCCGTAGGGATATGCGATGGGCAAAACGGGAGCCAAGCCGCCGCCAAGCAGTTCCTGGCGATTGCCGGAAATTTCCAATGTTGCATCGGTACCGCCAAGCGTGGCCAAATCGGGATGCGTCTGGGTATGGCCGCCTACCTCATGCCCGTCCGCTTCCAGGCCAGCGACTTGTTCCGGCGTCATAAATATGCTGAATGCTCCGAATGCAACGTCATCCACCGTCAGCGTCCCCGCTCCGCGAAGTCCGTGAATGACTGTCACCAATTTGGCATCGGGCGGAATATAAATATTGGAAGTTGAATACTGGGTCCACTCGTCGCCCGATGAACCAAGCGTCGCATACGGTTTCTTGTCGGAAGTCGCATTGCCGTCGCTATCGATATATTCAAGCGAGCCGCTTGCCACCGTGATTTGAACAAAAATCGCGGATTGGGTGCTGCTTTTATACCAATCGCTGTAGGAATAAAACTTGTCGGGCAAGATCGTTACGGGCGAGAAATACCAGCCCGGACTGTTGCTGTTGGTATTGCTTTGATTGGAATGAACTTGTACCGCTCGGCCGGAATGGCCGCCGGAAGAAAGATAGGAAAATGTCGCGTTGGCGCTGCCGGACGTAAGCCAATCCTTGGGCATGCTTGAGTTTTCCGGATCGACCGTCTCCAATCCGGGGTTCGCAACGCCGAAACCCGACGCGTGAGAAATGATATAAAAGGTTCCTTTGACTCCCGCCGCGTCCAAAATCGGCTGGGCAATGGTCGCATGATCGGCATAACCGTCATCGAACGTAAGCGAAACAAAGCCGTTAGCGAATGGCACCGGCGGTTTAACCTGAATTAAACTAAAGTTGTCCAGCGTCAGCGTGCCGGCTGAATAAAGAATATGGTAGACGGTCATGGATGCTGCGCCGTCGGGGACGATAAATGTTTCGGTAATTGATTTCCAGGTCGTCGTCGGAGTTGCCGGAATATTGTAGAACCCCATGTAGGACAAATGATTGCCGCCCGCGTCGAAAAATTCAGCGGTGATAATCGTGGGGACCGACGCCACATAAGCGTCGGAGAACGTGTATTGCCGGCCGGACGTAACGGCGACAGGGTCAAAATACCATTTGGCATCTCCGCCTTCATTCAAGCCCGTCGGGTCGCTGTAGACGCCTTGATAGGACGGAAATGAAACGCGGATCGCGTTGCCGTTTGAAATATCGGACTCGGGGCCGCCGGCGACGGGATACTCGTAAAGCGGCGCGTTTACGCCCCACTGGGTGCCCTTGGACCAGCCGAGTGGCAGAGACGGATCGGAGCCGGCGGTTTCCAACCCCGGATTCTTGACGAGATTGGGACTGGGCGCGTTCGGGTCTCCTTCGTCGATGTCATCATAGATAATCGTACAGGTAACGGTATCGTCGGCCGCAATCGATCCGGTGCAATCAGGAGAGAGCAGTGCTTTGTAGCTTGAGCCTGGGTTGGTGGCGACGATGTAGGCGGCGTTCGGATCGAGCGTGATTACACGTTCGATCGCGCTGCCGGGAAACGATGACAGGGAGGGATTGGCGCCGGAAACGGTGATGATGAAGTTGCTTTCGATATTCGTGCCGCCATTGTCATTCACGACTGCGGTGATGATCTTGAGAGTCGCAGGACCCGCCGGTTCGGGTGTCGGGGTCGGTGAAGGACTTTCACTCGGAGTGGGTGTCGGAGTTTCATCGGCGCTGGCGGCGAAGGGGCTCAAAGGCAGCAGGAAAGAAACCGCTGAAACGACTGCTACTGACAAGAGAAATTTTTTGGTTGACATTACGGTAAATTCCGGCAGAGATGCCGGTTCCGGGCATGCATTTCTAGTGAGGCATATTATAGTCTTTTGCCTTAAATAGTCAAGTATGATGCTGCCGTAACAATCTCAAGGAGAATCAGTATCTACTTCCTGGCTATCCACAGCAGCGCCTAGAGAAGGCTTATGCATGTGGTACCTTTGAAGCCATGGGAAAAACTCTATTTTCAATGTTAGTAGGGTTTATGAGCCTTGTCACATTCTCCCATTACGGCGGCGACTTCCGGACCCACTTCCAACGCGAGATTGTAATACGTCATGTAAATTCAAATCCGACGGCAACGCCGGATTTTGATGCTGGTCAAATTTCGGATGGCGCCGTAATTTCTTCGTCTTCGTTTGATCCGGCCAATCAAATCGCTCTTTTGCCCTTAACGAAATTACGCAGTTCCCGATCCCCCGTTTTGCATACGCCGGCGCCGCCCAAACCAACGTTAACTCCAAAGAACATGCCTACCCCACAACCGACTGCAGTACCGACTCCTGCTCCCACTGTAGTTTTGACGGCGACTCCGCTTGCTACGATTAAAGCCACAATTACTCCCACACCTGTAAACACGCAAGTAGCTTCCGCTCCCACCACTACGCCAAAATCCACACCAGCCCCCACTCCCACCAAAACTCCCGCGCCAAGCAAAACACCTACCCCGGCTCCGACTGCAACTCCTAAATCCAGTCCGACGAGAACCCCGACGCCGTCGCCAATCAAAACTCCCACGCCCACTCCCGCACCATCGCCAACTCCGACTCCCGTCCAGCCGCCCAGCGGCCTAACCTGGGGCGCCTATGTCGGCGATGGTTCGGCATCAGCATTTGAATCGCTCGTCGGACACTCCATGGACATGCAAGCGATATTCTCGGCCTGGAACGACGGATTTCCGTCTTATGCTAAATCTACAGTCGGCGCCGGCAAAACATTGGTCATATTTTGGGAACAATACGACGTAACTCTGGATCAAATTATCAGCGGCAGCCAAGACAGTGTTATCACTCAATTCGCCGCCGGCGCCCGATCCTACGGCTCGCCTATTATTCTCGCCCCCTTCCATGAAATGAACGGGAACTGGGACCCCTGGGATGGCACAGTGGGCTCCAACACGCCCGCTAAAGTAATCACTGCCTGGAAACATCTTCGCGACGTGTTCGGCAACGTCTCCAACGTTAAATTCGCCTGGGACGTAAACAACGAATCGGTCCCCGATACCTCGGGAAATGAGATCAGGGATTATTACCCCGGCGACGCGTATGTGGACTACCTTGCCGTGGACGGCTTTAACTTCGGCAATCCCTGGCAGACGTGGGAACAGGTCTTCTCCGATGCGCTCGGCCAGCTCTCGGCTATTTCCTCAAAGCCGATCTATATCCTCTCCATGGCTTCGGCTGATGGCAGCCAGAAAGGCGCCTGGATCACTGACGGCCTGGGTTCGGCGATTAAAAAATACCCGCAAGTCGCGGGCTGGGTCTGGTTCAATGAAAACAAGGAAGAGAATTGGCTGGTAAACTCTACGAGCGCGGCTCTGGCCGCTTTCAAGTCGGTAATTCCTTAGTTGCAGGCTTCAGCGTCAAGAAGCCTATCGAGAATTTCCTGATTCTGGACTTCGCTGCCGGTATACTCGGAGATAGAAAACTTTTCCGCCAGCGCCGCGCGGGAGCTAAAATCAGCCGGCAGGTCTTTTGCGTGCAAATAATCCACGAGCGAATTTCCCTGGTAGGTTTCCAACTCGGAAATGCAGGTGTGTGATCGATATTTCACGAATGCCGTCGGAATCGGAACGGCCTCCGAATGACCGTCCGTCGTTTCCCAAAAATCAAGCAAACTTAAAATCTTGTCGGGACGAACGTATCGTTCAACGTGCCGGCTGGCCCGGGAGATATATTTGATATTCGAAGAATTGCTGGCCAGTCCGGCGCCGATCATAATTCCCGCGGTCGTGAAAACGAACGCAGTGATCAGCACGATGATAAGAATGGGAAGAAACCGGTACTTCATTATTTTTTCAGGAAATACGTTTCGCGCGCTTTGTCATACGCGCCGCGCGTCTTTTTCCAGCCGATGACGACCAGGTGCACGAGCGTTGAGAGGCCGACAAATGAAAGAAAGAATGTCATTGCGTACATGTAAGTGTTTAAATTTGGACTCGATCGGGTTTGAACCAGACGAGATTTTTTTTGCGAAGGATAACTTCCTTGATGCACTGCTCGACCAGAATGTATGCGTTGACGTACATCAGGAACATGTACGCAAACGGCGCCAGTACCAGATCAATACGCCGCTCGAAATATGCGGCCAAGATACCGAAAAGAATTGCGTTGACCAAATACGGGACGAAGAACAATAAGGCCAGCTTCAAATTGATCAGCGGCAGAATGAACATCATCAGAGGGAGAATCACGCCTTCAATATAAATTAAACCGAGCTCCAGTGCCCCTGCTGGTTTGAAAATAATATCCAAGTGTTTAACGAGATTCTGCCAGCCGCCACCGTACCAGCGGCGAAGCTGATTGCGGTAGGCATGGAGCGTGGCCGGGTCCTGGGTATTTACCACCGCCTTGCGGTTATACGCGATCTTGTAGCCGGCTTTGTGAATCTTGTACGTAAAGTCCAGGTCCTCGGTGATCGTGTCATGATCGAAAGTGCAGTAGTCGCGAAAAACTTGGGTTCGGAAGGCCGCTGCCGCGCCCGGGATGACGAACATGAACCCAATATAGCTTTGGGCCAATTTATGGATATTCTGGCTGATCGAATACTCAAAGGCGCGGCAGCGGGTCAGCCAATTATATTTCATGCTCCGAACATATCCCGACGCCGCGCCGACTGCCGAATCTTTAAATTCTTTTATGATTTCCTCGATGAATCGAGGATCGAGGATCGTATCGGCATCGGTCGTTACCATGATGTCGCCGGTTACAAACCGAAGACCGTATTCCTGAGCGCTAGATTTGTTGCCAGTGTTCTTGGGCGTCCGCAGGACCGTAATCCGATCGGCGTATCGAGCCAGAATTTCCGGCGTCCGGTCTTTGCTGCAGTCATCCACGAAAATAACCTGGTCGGCGGGCCGGGTCTGGTTCAGACAGGACAATACGCATTTCTCGACCATTGCTTCCTCGTTATAGCAAGGAATTAAGATCGAAATATTTGGTTTTTTCGTTCGGGACAATGACACGGATCAGATATATCAAAAAATAAATAGGCGGCTAAGCCGCCCTATTTATTATCGCAAAATCCCGATTTTGTCAACTATTGGGCTGGTTTTATGAGATCATATAGGAAGAAAGAGACAAATGAAACCAAAAAGCACAACGCGCCAAATGTATCCTCGCGGGGCCATGACGCGAAATGCGTCAACGGCAAAGACAGAGTTTCCGGGTGGGTGGACGCGTTGATCGCAATATACACCCACCCCAAAAGTCCGAATATGAACAAGGTTTTTGATGCTGATTGAATGAATTTCATGATTATAATTTACTGACCGTTCAGGACTTTTTCAAGCGCGTCATAAGCCGGCTTCTTGCTGCCGTCATACCTTACCAATCCAAAGAAGTTTTCTTTATTACTACTGTCAGTCCCTACATCTTGGAAAGAGTACCAAAGAAAAGGTCCCGCCCACGCATACTCCTTATAGTGAGCTAACGCATCCTCCAATATTCTTGATTGCAAATCCTCACTTACATGATCGGCTGCTCCTTCTTTCTTTGTATTTCCCAGAATGGCCATATCTCCAGGGCCATTGGTCGGAGCTCCAAATTCTGTAATCCAAATTTTCTTTTGCCCATCACCATTATTCGCCATTATCTGGTACATCTGCGTCATACCCGGCCATGGATTTCCTGTTGTATTAAAGCTCGGCAAAAAGGGATACGAGTAAGGATGTACTGCTACTCCATCAAAGTATCCTTTTGCACCATTTGCATACAATTGCTTAACAAAATCAATTTCACCTATATTCCCCTGTCCTGTCATAACCGCAGCCAGACCGCCGGTAAGAACTGTTGCATTCGGATCGACATTCTTGATTGCAATATAGCTTGCCTTTAATAGAGAGACATAAGAAGACATGTTTACCGTTGGCATCCAGTACCCATAATAGTTCTCCTCGTTCCAAATTTCCCAAACCTTTACTCCACTAGCTGCATATCTCTTAGCCGCCAAAGAGACAAATTCCGCAAATTGCGAAGGGTCCGCTGGCGCACACTTATTTGAAGAGCAGCCAGATGTTCGGGCCCATGTTGGAGTATAGGTCAATAATGCTATTGGTTCTATTCCAAGCTCTTGAGCAACAGAAACAACTAAATCGTATCCTGCCCAATTATAAGACTTAGGACCATCTTTTTGAACCAAACTCCAGTCAATATCAAATCTGATCCATTTCACGCCCGCATTCTTCATGACTTGAAACCGGGCAGTTAAATCTTTCCGGGACAAAAAAGAAAGACCACCACCGGCCGCAATACCAAAATTGTCTTGCAATGATACAGGCGTATTTGTGTTGGGCACACTTGAAGGTTGGGGCAAAGGAGTATTTGCTTTTGAAGAAATTGGTATTACTGTCCTTGCTGGTTTTTGAGGAGATGGCCGAGGGGTCGGAGTCGGCGCAAACTGGGATCGATGAGAGAAGAAAGGGTAACGGATCAAGGCCATCGGGCTTTCTTGCTGACTCACGTCTGTTGCGACTTGAGGCATTCTAAAATAAAATACCCCTAGAACAAGGAGAGTAACCAGGATAATAGAGAGAAAAATCAGTTTACCAAATTCGGGATGTCTATTGCTCAAAGCTTGATTTTACTTAAATATTGGGCTATAATAGTAATTACCTATTATAGCACATCCTTGAAAGAAAAGCTTTATAATTTATACCAGGATAGCTTATTCCGTAACTCCTTTTTTCTTATCCTAACTTCCGGCCTCATGGCTGGATTTGGCTTCTTTTTTTGGCTTATTTGTGCACGTGTTTTTGACGCCAAAAATGTTGGCTTGGCAACATCTCTTATTTCTGCAGCATCTCTTATGTCTATCTTCAGTACTCTTGGGTTTAACAATGTAATTATTCGTTTCCTCCCAACTTCCCAAAGAAAAGACCATCAAATATCGACAGCCCTAATTTCAACAGGAATTCTTAGTATTATTGTTTCTGCCCTATTCTGTATTTGGGCAATTTTTACTCACAATTCAGCTTTTACAGCGACTAACGTATTATGGTTGCTAATTATGACCTTCTCACTGCAGGTCTTCAGTACAACTCTTAACACTATATTCGAGAGTGTCTTTATAGCATATCGTCGTGCAGGATATATTTTGACAAAGAGCATCATCTTTAGCACTTTAAAATTAATTATCCTTTTCACTGTCATTGATTACGGTTTTTATGGCATCCTTGGTGCCACTGCTATTTCTACAACGATAGCTTGTCTCTTAAGTATCATCTGGCTAATAAAGAAATTTTCTTACCACCCGGTTTTAACTATTGATTCTGAAACAGTTGAAGAAACAAAACATTTTGCAGCAGGAAATTATCTAGGCACTCTGTTTGGCATACTACCTTCTACAACTTTAATCCTTATTATTTCTTCTCGACTTGGTCCTGAATTTGCTGCATTCTTCTATATCCCTTCCATGTTTATTACCTTATTGAATGTCATCCCTAGTTCAAGTGCCCAATCTTTCTTCGCAGAAGTATCCCACGATGAACCTGGAATGCATACTTACTTTAAACAAACAATAAAACATCTCTTCGGACTTCTTGTCCCGGCTTCAGCCTTAATTATCTTAGCTGGTGGTTATATTTTAAGTTTTTTTGGAGCTAATTACGCCCAAGCAGGCACAAATCCTCTACGTATCATGGTGCTAGCAAGTTTTGTCGGTGCCGCAAATTATCTTGGAGATACCTTATTGAATATTAAAAAGATGTCGAGAACATATATATTCATGAATGCTTTGAACTCTCTTGCTATTGTTATTCCAGCTTACATTGTGGCACCTTATGGCCTCGTGACTATTGCATGGATATCCCTACTGGGACAAATTATAACATTGGGTATTTACCTAATCATAAACCGGAATCTCCTTATTAGCTTGCGAACAAACTCTTGATAGCATTTCTGGTATTTTCAACAATTGAAGGCCAGTTTAACTTCTCGGCATAAGCCTTTGCGTTTTGAGATTTTTGTTCTAATTTCTCAAGATTTTCAGCTGATTTGACCATTGCATCAATCAGGCCATTAGGAGAAACGGGGTTATATTTGTAAACCAAATTGTCAGGTAAGAGAGATAAATCTCCAAGATTGGGCACTATTGCAGATCGACCAAAAGAGAAAGAAAGGAGAATTGAACTTGAAGTAGTCACTTTTTTAAAAGGCAGGACCGTAATATTTGCGGCCGCAAAATAAAATTGCAACTCATCATCAGGAATTATACCATCATGCCAAATAATTTCATTCGATTCTGACGCCTTATCCAATACTGAACGTAAATGTCGATCCAAACAAAGCCCTCCCACAATAAGATGATTATGAGAGCTTTTAATTTTTCTATAAGCGCCCAATAAATCTTCTAATCCTTTATACGGCCTGATACTCCCTATGTAGAGATAAACAAAATCACCTAGGGGAATCCGCAACCTTTGTCTACTTTCAAGTCTTTCTGCACCCATTGGATATACTCCAATATAACTCCCAATTGGTACTACAATACTTTTATGTGGCTTCATTATCTTGATTATTTCGTTTTGTGTTAGAACAGATGGAAATATTACGAGATCAGATTTTTTAATTAAATTAACTCGGGCCTGAAAATCATTTAAAAACACAGACTCGTGAGGCATAATATTGTGAGCCGTCCATACCAATTTATATCCTAAAAACTTGATCAGAAACAAACAAAATAGATAATACTGATAAAGGATTTTCTTTGCAATTCGATTTTGCCAGATTTTTGCTTTGAGAGAAAAGGGGTATACCCAATGAATATGTAAAATTTTATATCCTTGTGTCCTTTTTAAGACAAAGAAAACAGGTAAGGAAAATAAATTAAGAGTAGCGCTTGAAGAAAAAGATGGTATATATACAATATTATCACCTCTTTCTCGCATGTGCCGATAGAGAAGCTCTTGATATGGATTTCCTGTATCTCTAGGGAAAGCAAGAATTTTCATAATTATTTATGGAGTAAAATTAGAATAACTTTTTTATAAAACCCCAAGGCATAGATGAGATTCAAAAAAGTTGTTTTAAATGGCTTTTGGCGGATATTTTTGATTATTGGAATAATAATAGTAAGCGGATACCACCAAAAAATAAAAGTGAGCGGCAAGCCGAGCATCCATGCTCCATATATGATGGGAACGGTATTGTCCCCAGTAATTTTCCAGCGTTGTTTAGGGTGTTTTTTCAAGAGCTGGGCTTTCGCCATTCCGTATTTGAAAGCTCGCTTCACTTCATCTTTAAAGTTACCCCAATCATGAGTAACAACTGCTTCTCGCACAAATCGAATACGATTACCTTTTTCTATTGACCGCCATGTAAAATCAACATCGGAACCAAAAGAAAATGACTCATCGAAACCACCTACTGATTCCCAGACACTCTTTTTAAAAGCCAAGTTAATAGTGGGGCTCGAAGTTAAATAATCGCCTTTTTTATCAGCCGAATTTAAATTTACATGAGTATGCGGACTAAAAGCCTTAACTGATCCCGCCGTCATTGTTTCTCGGCCCTGGATAATTGGTTCCGTGAGGTTAATAAGCCAATTTTCCGAAGGAACACAGTTTGCATCAATAAAGACAATAATATCCCCGAGCGCATTTTTAATACCCATATTTCTTTGCTCTGGAATAGATGCTTTATTCTTAATTACGGAAGGAGCGAAATTAAACCAACGAACCTCAGGATATTTTTTTCTAAGTGATTCAAACAGGCCTACCCGTGAAGCATCCACAACAATAATTTCGTTGGGAAGCGAACTTTTTTGATACGTCAAAGCATCTAGAGTATTCGCGATACCCCAGTCATTTTTAACAATTATGATAATTGAAATAACCGGTTTCATAGATTATTTAAATATCTGCGCTGTTTTATTATCGTAAATCTTATTTTTGTTTGCTTCCAAAAATTTTGACGGATATGTGTAGGCATACTCAGAGCCATTATTATCATACATCCCTTTACCACTGAGGGTATTTAAGTAACTAAGGTAGACATAAGAGTCCTTACTGATTATTGAGGGTAGTGTCTCAGTAATAATTTTACCCTTACTAATAAAAGAAAAGGCCGTAAGTTGGTGGTATCCCGGGTTGCTCGTAAAGATCAAAGAATTATTGTCATAAATATTTTTGAACCACAAAGAAGCTGCTACCTCTGGGGTGCTTGTGTAAAATTTATCATAATCTTCTCCGTAATTATTAAGGCCGATAGATGGAAATCCCCCGGTTATATTAAAAACAAACCCAGAGTAAAACAAAAACTGAATGCAATAGAGACAAGCCAAAATAAACATACTCGCTCTTTTACTCTTGATAGTTTTTATTAGGGAAAAACCTCCATAAACACCGCAAATCCCCCAAAAAATAAGGAGTTGGAAATAAAGTCGCTCTAGATTATATTGATCCAATGCTTGTGGAATCAAAAGAAATAAAGCTAGCAAAATAAAACCAGAGAACGAAAGCCAAATAAATTCACTTAACTTAAACTTACCTCTATACCAGCCATATACCAAGAGTAAAACTCCAGCAACAACGAAGATGTTGTTTAACGTAATCTTGGTATATTTAAAAGTCAGGAGTATAAAAGATTTTACTTTTACCCCAAGAAGAGGTGGAATTTGTTTAAATACAGCAGAACTAATTACTTGGACAGAAATCTCTTGATCATTATAATATCGAAGCGAGGGCTCTTTTTTCTTAAAATATTCAGTAGCTTGGGTAATATAGGTCGGCAGATCGACACTGGCTGAATTAGCATATAATGTTTGGTCAATTGCTCCAGTGATTATATCTGATGTAAAAATCTTGCTGACATTAGAGGATGATTGATCGATAAAATTTGTAAAATTATTTGAGGTGTGAGTAATGAAAGTATTCCAAACCAATACAGAGCAAACAAGAAATATAATGAAAAAAAATGAAATCGTGCTACTAAAAACAACATCGGGCACAAGTTTCTTAATTCGCGACCAGCGAGTTACCCAAAAAGAAATCTTGTTTAAAAGATAAGCCAGTCCAAAAATTAAAATTGCAATATAGCTGGTTGAGTAATGAGACAGAACCATCCCTATTCCTAAGAACGACAGAATAGCAAAACGATTTGTCTTGATCAGAGACTGATTAAATAAAGAGAGAATAATTATTCCAAAAAGAAGCATCGCAAATTCTTGGCGAATAAGCGATGGCATTCCTTGGAAAAAAGAAACCTGACCGATAAAAAACAAAGTTCCCAGAAAAGCAAACTTCTTCTCGCTTAAATACTCGAACAAGAAATATACCACTACCGGCATCAGCGCGAATATAACTTGAAAAAGAAACTTATAAATATATTCGTCTCCTATTCGGATGAATTGGGAAGCGATAGTCGGCAGAATTGTGATACTTAAACAAGCATTATAAGGATCCTGAAAATGAGCCATTGACCAGTACATTGCGTTTTTGGTTAGCTGAAAGACCTCAAACTCTTGGTGAATATCATAGCCGGTAATGTGCCAACCCCGCATCGAAGTCATGAAAAGAAGAGCCAAGGAAATAAAATATATACTGCTGGCCCAACGGCTTGTAGAAATATTCTTTTTTATAGTGAAAAGACAAATTACGTATGCAACAATCGAACCAAGCAAGAACATCGTAATATAGTTGCTGCCGCCGTTGTTCAGGACATTTGCTCCAACAATTGAAAGAAGCGGGAAAATTATGAGTCCAAAATGGCTCAAAAAATTCTTAAAGACAGGGATGGAAAACTTAATTACTCCTACTGGACATTTAAAATAATTAAAAATAGCTATCCCAATTAAGAAAATAGCTAATATCGGTAATACAAAATGAATCTCAAGAGGATAATCTACTCCGAATAATGGCTTCGAAGTGTTTATTACAAGGCCACCTAAAAGCAAGAAGCAAATACTGAAAGAAACAATATGAACAATTCGCATCCAGAATTCTTTCAGTTGATATTGGAAGGCCCTTAAAAGCAGTAACCCGGGAATGAAAAACAAAAAGATAAAGCCGGCTACGCCGCTTATAATAGGGATTCTGCTAAAAATAAGAAGGCCAAAAAGCAAAATAACACCAATATCGAAAGAAAGTCTTTTAAGGCGAGTATTCATTCTATGTGTTAAGCATACGTTTATATGCAAAGATCACATTATCTACAATCCCATCCCAACCATAAAACTCCTCTGCATTTTTACGTGCATTATTGCCCAGAGTCTTGGCTAGCACTTCATCTTTTAAAACCTGAATCAAATAGGCAGAAAAATCTTGGGCTGAATCGGCAATCAATACATTTTTGCCGTTTATATATTTAATTCCTCGCATTCCTACTTTTGTGGCAACAATAGTTTTGCCGCTCCCCATATATTCCAAAATTTTTAAGCTAGTTCCGGATCCTCTCCGCATAGGGGAAATACATACTCTGCTTTTGGAGATATAGTCTCGAACGTCAGGTACTAATCCCGGCGTGATGATCTCCGGATACTTAAGAGACAATCCTTTTAACCAAGAATTTAATTCCCCTCCCAAAAGAATAATCTTTACATTCGGTATTTCTTTTTTAACTTTATTATGAATCTCTGAAAAATAAAAGGATAATGCATCATCGTTGGGCGGATAATACATTCCTCCTGCAAAAAGAATAACTGGCTCAGCGATAAAAGGCTGGGGCATAAAATAGTTCAAATCAACTCCGTTCGGAATAACTTCCAAGCGAGAATCGGGACACAATCTCTTAAAAAAACCTTTATCTTCATCAGAACAAGTAAAAATAAGGTCTGAAATCTTGATTCCTGAAATTTCAAGACGAAGTAAATTTGATAGGAGATACTTCCCTATCATGCGCTTAGGCAACGAGAACACCTGAATCCCATCTCTAAAAGCTTTGTATTCAACGTTATGAGCATCTAAAACAATCTTAACACCTTGCTTTTGGGCTTTTTTCAAGATGGGAGCTATGGCATATAGCGTATGGAGCAACTCAAGTTGGATAATATCCGGCTTATATTCTTTAATATGCTTCAATACTTCTTGGCCCAAAGAAGATTCTCGATATTCTCTAAAATAAGGGGGTACCCTAAAGAACACAACATCAATGAATTGTTGGAACATAGAATGTTTTTTTATCGGAAGAACTTTAAGATTTTTAATCCCCAAATCTCGCTTGAGCTCATCTTTATTTATCACATCATCAGCAAGTGTGATGAGGTCAACGTCAATCCCCTTATGTACCGTTTGTTTTATTAAATTATAAATACGGACAGGAGCACCCTTTTTAAGTGACGGCGCGTAAATTGTGGCAAATAAAACTTTCATCTCTTTAGATGTTTAAAAATTCCTTAGAAAGCACAAAAGAAGTATTTCTTTCCCTGTCTAATTGCTTTAATACTTCGCTGAGTATTTCTATTCGATTTGCGGAAGTAATAATCCAATCATGAAATGTAAGCATATAATGGCTCCCGGGTCTGTTCACCCCTCTTACAAGACATCTGACGGTGTACTTTGAAACTTTTTTAGAAGTCATCTGAGAAGGATCAGGAAGACCCAGCAGATCGCAGTCCAATGGAGAGGAAAGAGGTACCTCAATTAAGCCGTCTCTCATGAATGGTTCTCTTTGCCCCAAAATCCAGCGAATATTACCAACTATTCTCTTAAATCCGGCATTGCTCACAATATTATCTTTTAGAACCAGTTTCCAATTCAAAAATAATTCTAATAGCTTTGTAAAACCGTTATTCATGCCCCACATAAACGAAAAGGCAATTCTGTGAGGATGGAAAATTTCTTCTGTAAAACGCATCTCGCGATTACTTACATATTGAAATCCATTCTTTTTCAAAAGGGAGTACAAATTTTTATCAAAGAAAACAGGGGCAAGGAGATATGGCGATCGAAACCCGATTGGTTTTTTACCAGTTATATCTTTTACTAAATTAATAGAATAGGAAATATTCTTTTTATATTCCTCTAAATTTGGAGAAGTTAATATTCCTTCGTAGTGTTCATGATTATAGCCATGAATTGCTACCTCGTGCCCTTTATCGGCTATTAATTTTATCAAGTTGGGATTTTCCTCAATCACTTTCCCAACACAAAAAAATACAGCTCGAATTTCATACTTAGAAAGAAGAGATAAGAGATGTTTTGTATTTTTTTCTAAGTCATAATCAGCATGAAACGGCATCCCCCACTTTCCTTCAAAGTCAAATGAAAGAAGAATCTTTTTTGTCTGGTTATTCTTTTTACGAGGCAAACTCTTAAATATCCCTATAAATCTTCCGATAAAATAAGAAAGGAGAAAGAACGCATAAAGAACTACCGCACCAACAAAATTTAAGATTTTTTTAGTTTGTATATAAAATCTTTGAGAAAGAAAAATAAAACTAGTTAAAAATAAATACGCAGGAACTATATTTAAAACCCAAAGCTGAGAGATAAGAAAACAGAGCAAAGTAGATGCTGCGGTAAGAATACAGAAAGTAAGAAAGGCCAAATCCGGAAGACGGATCACTCTAAATTGCTTGAATTGACGAGTCGCCCCAATGCCGCTTTCGTATAACCAACGAAGGGATTGGAAAAAACTCTTAGATTCTCGATGAATAACTGTTAATCCTGGTATGGAATATGTTTTAAAGTTATTTGATTCAAGAACGTGGTTAAAAGCCACATCCTCCCCGTCTTTTAACTGGCTATCGAAGTTTAATGATTCAAATATTTTACGTTTATATAAGCCGTTATTCCCGGTAACGGTAGTTGTGTGATTTGCAATCTTAGGAGCAAGATTAAACAAACGATATACATAATTTACATCGCCATCTGGAATTGCAATGCCCCCTACGGCATCATATGATTTGATATTTTCAAAACAAGTTTTTAACCAGTGGGAAGGAAGTATTGTATCTCCATCGACAAACACAAAATAATCACCGCCTGCAGCTTTTACGCCTGCCGCTCGAGCCGCACCGCGTCCTTTATTTTTAGAAAACCGAATAAGTTTTACGTTTTGATCACGCAGAGAAAAATTTTCAACGACTTGAGAAGTTCCATCTTTCGAGGCATCATCAACAACGATAATCTCATAGTTTTTTAATCCTTTCTGGTTTTTTATTGAATCAAGGCACCGACCAATATTCGGTTCTTCATTGTATGCAATAATAATAAAAGATACTTCCGGTTTCGACATTATTTTTTATTCGAACACTTGTTTAATGTTCTCGGCGACGGTCTCCCAATCGTACTGCTTGACCATGGATTGCGGGCGCATGCTGCTGTAATCGTCCAGAACGCGGAGGATTTTCTCGGCGATGCTTGAAGCCAACGGTTCGGCCAGGTAGCCGTTGATGCCTTCTTTGATTAAATCTTTCGTAGCGTTGTCGGGGTGCGAGGTGGTAATAACCGGCAAGCCGGCGGCGTTTGCCTCGACGGCTACCAGGCCGAATCCTTCGCGGACAGAAGGTAATACGAGCATCTTTGATGCTTTCAATAAGCTATAGAGCGTCGAATGTTCTTTGACGAGGTCGATAATCTCGATGTTCTTATCGAGTTTTAGCTCACGGATCCGGGTGGCAACCTTGGCTCGCTCAGGGCCGTCTCCGACAATCTTGCAGATAACCTCGGGATAATGTTTCTTGACGACGTTGATGGCTTCCACAAGCATATCGGCGTTTTTGTGGCTCAAGAGGCGGCCGACGAAAATAATATCGCTCTTCGTACGGGCTTTCTTGGCCGCGTAGATACTCTCAAGATCGACGCCGAGCGGGACAGTCTTGATCTCGCCCTGAAAACCCGCCGAGCGGAGGCGGTTTGTCGTGTGATTCGAATTAGAAATGATGACGTTCGGCAATTTGAACGACATCGCTTCGATAATGTAGCCGATGAAACCGGAAGCGCCGCCGAGGTATGAAAGCCAATAATTGCGGCCCCAGACCTCATGCCAGGTCGCGTATAATTTCTTGCCGCGCAACCAGGTGACGATGCGAGCACTGAACAGCGGGAAAAACGGCATATGATCAACGTCGAGCGCATCGAATTCGACGAACAATAATTTAAATGTCGCTACTCCGAACGCCAAAGCTTGAAAAATCGAGCGGCGGTCACCCGAATACAGCGGATATCGCTTGCAGATCGCGCGGAGCCGGACCCCCCCCAGGTCTTTTTCATTCGACTTGCCTTCCCACCATTTCATCGTATAGATCGTTACGTCGTAGCCGCGGGATGCGAGACGTTTAGAAATTTCATACAAACGTTTTTCTTTTCCACCCATATTGTAGGGCATCACAGCATCGGAAACAAAGGCAATTCGAAAAGCCTTCGGCAGTTCCGGCTTCCAAAAGAGGTTGCGGGTAAACATGAGCAAAATGCGGCTGCCGTCATAGAACGGTCGGAGATTGGTGTGGCCGGCACGATCGTCATAACTGATCGGCACCGAGTAGATCTCTTCGCCCAAGCGTGCCATTTTAGTCACCATTTCCATCTCGATGGCAAAGCCGTTTGACTTGAGGTGCGGGCGCATCCGTTCCAGCGCCGCGTGCGTCCAGGCGAAATACCCCGTCAGCGCGTCGGTAACGTTTACACGATAGAAATAGCGGACAAGATGTGAATAGACCCAGTTGCCGGCCCGGTTCAGGAATTTCATCGAGCCTTCGGACATGCGGCCGCCCAGACGCGAACCGATAACTACGTTGCAAAACCCGGAGTTCAACGGCTCGATCATGCGGAGAATTTCCGCCGGGCGATAGGTGTTGTCTCCGTCGAGCATGACAATATAATCAGCGCCGGCAGCCAGTGCGTAATCGAATCCGTGACGCATCGCATTGCCTTTCCCTTTTTGCGGCTCGTGAAGCACAGTCGCGCCGAGCGCGGCCGAGATCTTAGCGGTGTTGTCTTTTGAATTATTGTCGATGACGACAATTTCAAGATCGTACCCGGCCGTACGGACTTTCTCGGTCGGGAAACCCTTGATGACGGCCCCGATTCCCAACTCTTCGTTATAGCACGGGACGAGGGCGATTATTTTCGGCAATTTTTTCTTTCGGGTAGGCATGAATTATTATTGCGGAATGACAGAAAAGTGGAGCGATTGATCCAAATCTGGCAACTCAACTACGACACGGCCGACGGTACCGGGATATATATACGATTCAGTGACAATGGCGCTACCGTCGGCCGCGATGCGGCGGATATTTTGGTCGATGATCGTAGCGACGCCAGTATCCGGCACAAAGGACACTACATAATGATAGTCTTGATCAGAGCCTTCGAGATTATGGATGGTAAAAGAAAAACCGAGCCGGCTCGAGCGGGCTGCCGTATACGGCAGCGAAGCGGGATCATTGAAATAGAGCTCGGTAAAGCGCTCCGGCTGAGGCAGGAGCTTCCAATCGTTCAGCTGGGCTTTGATCGGTCTCTGCCATATATAGCCAGCCCCGATTATGGCAAGCGAAAAAATAGCAATAAGCCAGATAGAATGCCATTTTACTGAGGTTTTAATACTCATAATCCCGCGGGATTGATAAACGAGATGAATACATTATGATATATTTTTAAATTAAAGTCAATAGTTATCCCCATCCCAAAAAACCGCTTTCAGAAGCGGTTTTTTGGGATGTTATCTGTTTTCGATGTTTAGGCTTTATGTTTTCGAGAAAAAAAATAACCTAACTCCTGAAGATAGCGAGAAACCCAAGACACTGACTTTGAAAGCCGGGACGGGGCGGGCTCGGCGCGCATGGAAAACGCAACCTTCTCCCGAATGGCGGATTTCTCTTCCGCGGTCAGAGAAAGATTGCGTGTTTCCTGCATGACTTCTATAAACGGCTTGCTCATTTGTTATTTAATCCTGGTGAAATAAATTACGAAGTTTTTTTAACGCCCGATACAGCCGAACCGACACAACGTTTTGGGAAACGCCGAGGGTCCCGGCAATCTCGGTAACCGACAGATCATCGATATAGCGCATCACGATCACTTCACGGTGCGAATCATCCAATTGTTCCAGGAGCTCTTTGGCTTCCGAGCCCGCAATAAAGTTCTCCAAATGTTCGCGGTCGTCGAACCCTGGATCAAACCCCTCTTCCTGCATAATATCCAAGGAGAGGTCTTTTTTCTTTCTATAATAATCCACGATCAGGTTGTTCGCAATCTGATACAGATAGGCTTTAATGTTGCTCACGTCTTCTCCGTCTTTGAGATGCTGCCATGCTCGCGTAAAAGTCTCCTGCATCAGGTCTTTGGCTCGTTCGCGGTCGGATACCCGGAAATAGCAGTGCCGGAAAATCGCATCAGCAAGGGTATCGTACGCCTGGAGGAATGCCTGTTCGTGCTTATTGCTCATAATGACGGGTAAGAAGGTAAGTTCTTACCGGTTAGCGGATTGATACAGTCAGTCTCGTCCCCTTAATTTCCCACGATTTTGAAGGAAAAAACAAAAAGGGGTCGGCCCCTTCGACTTTTTTCAATTATGACTTTAATTATTGAACGGGATTCTGTCCTCGGATAACCCTGATCAGCACCATGATGATCGCAATCACCAGAAGAACATGGATGAATCCACCAATCGTATACGATGTAACCAATCCCAGTATCCACAAAATAATCAGCAAAATTGCAATGGTCGTAAGCATAGGATTTATGAACGCTGCGGCGGGACTTTTCCGCCGGCGCGGCGCGCCTCGGAGAGCGCGATTGCGACGGCTTGTTTGCGGCTTTTGACAGGCTTACCGCTTCGGCCGCTTCGCAGCGTGTGATGCTTATATTCGTGCATGACCTTTTTGACTTTGCGCTGGGTCTTGGTTTTCCGCATAGCCATAATTGTAACGACGAGGGGGTCTACTATATCTTACGTCCCCGCTTCCCGTATATTTCACTGCAACTCTTGCATCTCATAATCATCAAATGAAACATCCATGAAATCCGTACGGATGCCGGCATACGCCTTGCCCGCTATAGCGGGACCGAGGGTCCCGGAATCGGATGCCTCTAAAATCGGCGTCCAGGATCCCGTCCATCCGTCATCCAAAGAAAGATTAAGTTTAACACTTCCGTTATCCACAGTCACGACATCGCATTTTAAACCGATCCAGCGGTGATCGGGAATGAGGTTAATACCCATATCATGATTATATACCCCCGGAAAAACCGGCTTTTCAGCCAAAGTATAATACACGCCGCTTACTTTCTTTTTAATGACGGCCATGCCGTCCACGCGAATGCCTGCATAATACAAATTATCGCCATCCTGATAGCGGCTCATGAGCAAAATGCCGTTGGATTCATTGCGATGAGGACTGTCGCTGTTTTGATATGCATCAATCATAAAGTAAGCGTGAGCGGAAAAATTATTCCATTTGCTGCGAGTCACCAGGCGAAAGATATTTTGGGGATGAATGCCGTCATCCGTGTCAATCGGATTGGATTTGGCGTATGCTTTGCGCCATCGGTCATCTGCGGGCAGGGCGCCGTGGACGGTTCGGCCCACGCCGTTCTGGATGGTCAGCAAGCCGCCGGAGTTCAGCCACCAATAAGGGCTTGAGCTTGCACTCATTGAACCGGCTTCATCCAGAACGCCGGACGTGTTGAAATTATAAACAAACGGTGAAGAAACCGTTTTTGATGCCGTTGCATAGGTAATGGGGGCGCGCAACGCAATGAATCCCAGGCACGAAAAAAGGCCGGTAAGGGCCATGATTAGTGCTGTCTTGCGGCGCGGCAGTCGTTTGGGAATAACCATGTGCTGTCTACATTATATAAACAACTAGACACGCCCGTCAACTATGGTTTTTACTATGTTTTTACCAAAGTTATCCACAGACCCTAGTGAGCGTAGCCTGAAAGCCGAGGCAGCTTTAAAAGCGCCAAAATCGTGAAAATCTGGAGGATTGCCAAGGAAAATATGGCCCAGCGGTAGCCGCCGGCAGCCAGAAAAGACGCCCAAATCAGCGGACCGGCGAAGGTGGCGGCCCGTTCGGAGATGGCATAGATTCCAAAAGCGTAATTCGTCATTTCATCGGGTACGAGCATATTCAAAAGCTGACGCGAGACCGCGTATACCCCGCCGATCGAGGTACCGGTAATCAAAGCGCAGATGAAATAGACGGAATAATTAAGCGTAGCCGCCATGATGACAATCATCGCCGTTGCAATAGTAACGATCGCCGTCAAGGATTGGCGCGGCCCGATCCGGTCGCCAAGCAGTCCCCAGCCGTATGAACCCGCCGCAGCCATGGCAATAACCAATAAGCTCACGAAACTGATATCCTGATCGGAAACATGGAAAATATTAGTCGTAACGATCGAGAAGTTATTGGTCAGGGTCGTGCCGGCGTCGCTCAAGAAAAAGAAGGCCAATAAAAACCACAACACGCCCGGAATTCCCGCCAGAATTCGAAGCAGCTCAACCGCATTTTTGCCGCGGACGCTTTTTTCTTTCGCCGCGCGCGGCCCAGCAAAAATATCTGCGTTTAACAGCAGCGGAATCGAAAAAAATCCAAAAACAAACAATGCCGGAATCAGCGGTGCAACGAGCGGATCAAAACCGAGCGGCATCGTTCGCGAGATAAGCGGCAAGGAGATCAGAATACCGCCGATCTGGCCGAGATAATTCATTGAAAAACCGATCCCGGAAATTTTTCCTTGATTCTGATCGGTCGATATGTTGTTGATCAGCGGATTGTAGAATACGAACGAGAGCTGATAGAAAAAGTTGCCCAAGCCGTAGAAGCCGGCTGGCCAAAAGATTGGCCAGCCGGCGATCGCCGTGCCGATGGCCGCCGCATAGAATCCAAAACAGCCCAGCGTCGAAAAAATCAGATACGACCGTTCCCGATCAGTCTGGTCTGCTTTGGCGCCGAGCATGGGCGCAAAGAACGCCAGGCCGATTGATCCAAAAATATATACAGCGTTATACCACCAATCCGATAAGCCGCGCGTAACTACCAGCCACTTTGAAAAATACAGCAGGAATGTAATCCCGACGAAAGAATTTGCGAAATCGTAGAGACCCCAGATAAAAATATTCCGATTCGTTGTACGCATTTATTGGGAACCAATTGCCGGTTGAAATTCATTTGAAATTTCAACCGGCAATTGGTCAAGACGCTCTAATTTCTGATCCTTGATAACCGCACGGACAGCTAAGGCATGGGTCGTATCGTAGGAAAAATCTTGATCGAAAACAAAGTTCCCTAAGCTATAGACGATGGGCACTCCTTTGTATTGCTCGATATCCTGAACGACATGCGGATGGTGGCCGATAACCAGGTCGGCGCCGGCATCCACGGCAAGGTGGCCCAATTTCTCCTGGAGCGTATTGTGGGCGGGCTGGTACTCATCGCCCCAGTGAAACGACACAACGACGAAATCGGACCGTAATTTCATTTTTTGAATATCCTCGACCATCCGGGCTTGCTGGGCATCGGTGTTCACCAAAGCTGCGCCGGGCCCTGAGTCAGTAGCCGCCGCGCCGGCGGGCAGAAGATTCGTATAGGCTAAGAATCCGACCTTGAAGCCGCTGGCATCTTTGACTACGCCGTCATGCGCCGCCGCGGCATTCTGCCCGCCGCCGACATACGCAATGCTGGCGCTCGCCAAATTATGCAGCGTATCGCCGAAGGCAACCGGCCCATAATCCCAGATATGGTTGTTGGCGATGGATACGACGTCAATGCCCGCGTATTGCAAACCCTGCAGTGTCCGGGGATCAGCTCGGAATGAATAGATGCTGCCCACTTTGACGCCACCCGCGGAAACGGGATTTTCCAGATTTGCAAAGGTCAGATCGGCGGCTGAAAGCACCGCCGCGCTTCGCTGGAACGGCCACGTAAAATCATTTTTACTGGCCATCAAGGCGCCGACATCGCGCGAAAGCATAATGTCGCCGACAAACAAGAGAGTCGTTTCGTCTTTATGAATGGCCGGCGGCGGAGTCGCCTCAACGTCAGCCGCCTCGCGAGTGAATCCGTATTTAAAGAAATAAATGCTCGTCTCGCCGGCAATAATGACTGCCACGCACAGCAGATAAAAAAGAATCGAGCGGGAAGCTTTGGTCATTTTCCCTATCGTAGCATGTTGCGAGGGTTCGGTGAACGGGCTACGCGGCTGAAACCACGATCATGTTTTTTTCGATCGGTCCGACCGGGCGGCCGTCTCCGGTTCCATAGTCATAGGCGGCATTATAAAGAAGATCTTCAGAATAGCGGTATTCCTGGCCAAAGCGCGTGCCGGGATCATTGGTAATAAATTCATTCGTTGCGGCATCGTAGCCGCGAATTACCAGCATATGCTCCAAGGGACCCGGCGCAGTGTAGTGAGGATTATCAAGCTGGCGGCCGTTCACGGGAATCAAAACGATATTGCCCTTGAAAATCTCTTCTTTTATATCGTCGATCGTAATATCATGGCGAGCTTGAACATTCGAGAAATGAAAATATTCTTTAAAAATCCGTTGGACTGTATCATCCACGGATGTATCGATATAATTGCCGTACATTTCCTGTTCAAAATCCGAAGCCGCCAAAATCTGATCGAGCGCCGCCTGGGATGTTAGCGTTTGGCCCCGCGCCCAGGACACGGCCATCAGGGCGGCGGCTTCTTCGCAGCCGTTTTCCTGCCGCGGATCGCTCCAGCCGCCGAACGGGGCCTGGGAAGTAAACGGCACATTCAGCAACGTTACGCCGTTCTGCGGCGTAAGCATCGGTCTCGGCGTCGGGGGTGCCCACCCCGCGACCGCAGCGTCAACGCAGGCCGGTTCGCCCGCCCCGGGAACGGTTTAAATTTACCA
>CAZKJF010000019.1:0-16818 GCA_964553025.1 uncultured Candidatus Saccharibacteria bacterium
CCGTCAATGAGGCCCGTCCGATGACGGACCGACCGATGCGCCGCCCGGGTGGGTTTGGCCGAGGTCCTCGAACCTTCCGCAGCAACGACGAGATGTAATCTCGAATCATAAAACCCCGCTTCGCGGGGTTTTATGATTGCCAAAAATCTGATATGAATGATACTGATGAAATTCAACGCGCCCAAAAATGACGCCAAATACCATTGGACGAACCATGTCGTTCGGAAGATGGCTCAATACGGTCTCTCGGCTGATCGAGTGAAGCGCGTCATCCGTGCGCCGACGAGGATGGAAGAAGGCATCGCGTCCGGCACGCTTGCTGCGATGCAGCCGGCCGGTTCCAAGCAAAAACCCAGCGAAGTCTGGGTCATGTACGCAACCAAAAGGCCAGCTCAAAAGAAAGCAGCCAACCTCATCGGCCAGGGTCCGAAGAAGGTTATCATTACCGCCTGGCGGTATCCGGGCGTAAGTCCGATCCGAGAGCAGATTCCCATTCCGGCGGATATTTTGGAAGAATTAAAGACGATTAAATATTAACTACGATGCGACGAATCGGATGCCATGTTTCGATTGCGGGAGGAGTTCAGAACGCGCCGGGCCGCGCCGCGGCGCTGGGCTGTGAGGTCTTTCAGATGTTTTCGCGGTCGCCGCAGGGCGGCCCGGCGGCAAAACTGACGCCGGAGATTATTGAAGCGTTCAAGCGCCAGATGGCTGAACACAGCCAGCAGGCCTGCTATATTCATACGCCGTATTATATTAATTTTGCGTCCGCCGACGAGAAGACCCGCGGGAATTCGGTACGCATCGTTCGCGAAGAGCTTGAGCGGGCCAGTCTTCTGGGCGCCGCTGCGATTATGACTCATTTGGGCAGCGCCGGCGCCGGAGGCGATGAAAAAGAAGCTCTCCTGCGCGCCTGCCGGTCGGTAAAAGAAATTCTGAAAGGATACAAAGGATCGGCCGAACTGCTTCTGGAAATTTCAGCCGGCGCCGGCGCAGTCATCGGCGACCAGTTCCAGGAGGTGGCCGAGATCATGGCAGCAAGCGGCGCGACCGGCGTGTGTTTTGATTCAGCCCACGCTTTTGCCAGCGGCTATGACTTGCGGACCGCCGCGGCGATGGCCGAGACCCTTCATGCCGTTCAAAAAACGATCGGCAAAAAATCTATCCGGCTCATTCACGCCAACGATTCCAAGGTTGGACTGGGGGAACGCAAAGACCGGCACGACCATATCGGCGACGGCAAGATCGGTCGAGCCGGATTTGTCGAACTCATGCGGATATTTGACGTTGACTTTATCCTGGAAACCGAGCATGATAAAGTCATCGAAGATATCGCAGTTTTAAAAACCATTAGAAAAAGCGTTTCCTAGCTCGTCGCCGCCGAAGGCGGCGACGAGCATCCGAATGCTTTTCCGTTTCATGTACTACGGCAGCTTTGGCGGCCACTCGTTCATCAGCGGGCCGTCGGTGTTCGGGTTCGGCATCCTATTTGCGGCAATCGCACTTTGGTCGTTATTTTGGAAGGGCTGGGCATTGTGGAAATCGGCGCGCTTAGGCAACAAAATCTGGTTCGTCGTTCTGCTCTTGGTCAATACGCTCGGCATTCTTGATATCCTTTATATTTATTTCTTTTCCGAAAATAAGAAAGTTACTATGAAAGGATTGGAAGACATGATGAAGCCGGCCGAACCGGTTAAGGAAGAGAAGCACGAGCATCATGCCGAACATCATCACGAACAAAAATAGCCGCTAGTTCTGTTTGGAAAAATAAAATTCTTTCAGAACATCATGACGAAACGTATCATACGTTTCGTTTTTGATTGCGGCGCGAATGTCGCGAAGCAATTTATTGAAAAACCACATATTATGCATGAGGCAGAATCGCTGGCCCCGCGCGTTGCGAATGCGGTCTTCGCTTTTGATCAGGGCCCGAATCGCATCCCGTGAGACGCCCTTGGCGCAGGTTGGACAGCGGCAGCCGGCTTCGATGATCGAGGAATCGCCGACGTATTTGCCCTTGCGGATATCCATATGGCCGCCCCGGGTATAGAGCCGGCCATGCCGGGCTTCACGGGTCGGGATCACGCAATCGAAGGTATCAATGCCGTTATCAATCGCTTCAAAAACATCCGCCACTTTGCCGACCCCGAGCAAGTGCCGCGGTTTTTCTTCCGGCAGATTGGGGATGACCCATTGCAGGATTTCAGAAATCTGTTTTTTGGTGTACGAACCGCCGATGCCGAAACCGTCGAAGGGCAGGGAGCCGATATATTTTGAACTTTGCTCCCGCAATTCAGGATAAATGCCGCCCTGAATAATTCCGAAAAGCATTTGTTTGGCGCGCTTATTCTTTTGATTCTTGGCATGCTCGGCAAGGCAAATGCGAGCCCATTTGTCCGTTAATTCCAGTGCTTTTTTGTTGTAGGCAAAATCATCGAGCGGGGAGGTGATGTGGTCGAAAGCAAAAATAATGTCAGCGCCGATCCGGCGCTGGAGCTTCATGGATAATTCCGGGCCGAGAAAGACCTTGCGGCCGTCGTACGTGAAGTAGACTCCTTTTTGGGTGATGCGGATTTTAGTTCGGCGGAAGCTGTCATCCGCGATCGCGTCGCCCGTCATGAATTTGCCGACCTTATGCTTGTCGCCGAAAGCGAGGGATAGGACTTGGAAGCCGCCGCTGTCGGTCATAATGGGGATTTTGGTGCCGAACGATGTATGAATAAATCCTTCTTTGAGTTTTGAAGCGACAGCTTTTTTCCAGAGATGGAATGTGTTGGCGATGAGGATTTGAGATTTAGTTTTTTTCAGGTCTGCAGGCGAGAGGTGGAGGAAACGGCCGTATGTTCCTACGAACACGTAGGCCGGCGTTTTTACCGTCCCGTGCGGCGTGCGTAAAATGCCAAGGCGAGCCTTGGTTTTAGAGTCTTTCTTGATGATTTTGAAGCCAGGGGCTTGCATCGTGCGTGGGTATGATATAATACTTTCATGAATCACTCAATCACCATCTACTCAACCCCGTCCTGCCATTTCTGCCACATGGCCAAGGAATATTTGAAATCGAAGAACATTTCGTTCGAAGACGTGAATGTCGGCTTCGGCGGCGACCGCGAACGCCAGAAAGAGATGATTGCCAAATCCGGCCAGCTCGGCGTGCCAGTCATCGATATTGACGGCAAGATTATTATCGGCTTCGATCGCGCCAAGATCGATAAATTGTTAGGCCTTAGCTAAGATAGCGAGTGAGAGTGTTTGACGGACCGTTCGGAGGCGGGCAGCCGAGAGGGAGCGTCAAAAGCCAGCAGGCTTTTGACGCTATGCGGAAAACACTCTCACTCGCTATCTTGTAGCCATTTATGAAATACGAATTACCAAAATTAGCGTACGGGTATGATGCGCTTGAGCCGTATATTGACGCGCGCACGATGGAGATTCATTACACCAAGCATCACCAGGCATATATTGATAAGCTCAATGCCGCCATCGAGAAGTATCCGGAGCTGCAGAATATGTCTGTTGAGGATTTGCTCAAAAATCTTGATTCATTGCAAGTGGAAGATGCCGATCGCGCGGCGATCCGCAATCACGGCGGGGGACATGCGAATCACTCCCTTTTCTGGAAAATTCTTGATCCCGCCAATACAAAAGATGAAGCGCTGGCCGCCGATATCGCCGAAACATTCGGCTCGATCGACGGTTTCAAAGCGAAATTTACCGATATGGCAACCAAACTGTTCGGCGCCGGCTGGGTGTGGCTGTCGCGCGACAGTTCCGGAGCTCTGCGGCTGCAGGAATTTTCACGGCAGGATTCGCCGCATCTTAAAAACCAGGAGCCGCTTATCGGCCTTGATGTCTGGGAGCATGCGTATTATCTTAAATATCAAAACCGACGCGCCGAATACATTGAAGCATGGTGGAAAGTTTTGAAACTCATTTAGAGAGATTTGTTATTTTTTGAGTAGTGTGGTATAATCTTTTCAGTACATTGGAGGTGCGAATGGCACAAAAACGTGGCGGTCTTCGGAGCAGGAAAGTGGCAGTAGCGGCGGTTGCGGTCGGTGCGATGCTCGGTTTCCAGGGCGCCAAGCGCTGGAAACGGCAGAAGTCGCCGCGGCCGCCGGCCCAACCGGCGGTTCCCAGCAGTGTCTCGCCTGATGTTCTGAAGGACATCGGCAAGACCTATGGCGCGCCGCGGCGCGCGTCATACAGCAAAACCAATCCGTAGCCCGGAGAAGTACATACCCCCGCTGACTCCGTGGAAACACGAATCCCTCCCGATTCCTGTTTCCACGGAGTTTGTTTTTTAAGAGAATTTTATAGCCAGCTTGATAGCCAGAGGTGGCCGTCGAAGGCTTGCGGCGAGAGCGGCAGGCCGTACGAGAGCGGAGCAAAATAGAGGAAGGCGAGAAGGGTAAGGAGCGTAAGGACTCCCACGGTGATGCGCGCGGAGCGAGTGTTTTCAATGCGATCCAGACAATACGCGATCATGAGAATGGCGAAGATCAGGGCGGAGAAATAATGGTAGAGAAACATAACACGGCTGATGCCTATGAACGGCAGAAGATTAAGAGCATAGCCGCCGACGAGAAAGGCAGCGAGGCCGCGATTACGCGGCCGAGCCGAGAACAATTCAATGAAGACATACACCACGGCAATGGTTGAACCCCACCAGACAAGCGGATTGCCAAGGAGGTAAATTTTTCCTTCCAGCGGGGAAGCTAAATCGCCCAGCTGGCCGCTGTTCCAATAATAGATCGGGCGGATCATGAACGGCCAGGTGTACCATTTGGAGCCGTAGGGGTGCGTGGCTGTCAGCGTTTCGTTCGCTTCATACATTTCATGGTTAAGCTCGGTAAATTTATGGAAGAGCGACAAAGGCCGAACCGTAGGATCCCCGTATTCGGCCGAACCCTGAAGCGTCGCCCGGAACTCCGGCGTCATAAAGGCGTCGCCGTCGCCAGATTTCGTCAGCAAAGAGAAATGAACGGCGAAAACTGAAAAATATACGAAGAACGGTATAAGGCTGAAATAGACGACCAGACGGCCGAGCGTACGCGCGCCCCAGGCGCGCGTACGCAAAACACGGATTAATTCGACTATCCCGGCGAGTCCAAGAAAAGCCAAGCCGGTCCATTTGATGCTGGCGGCGCAGCCGCCCAAGATCGCCATGGCGAGCAGATTTTTCCAGGCGCTTCCCTTGCCGTTGCGATATCGGAAATAAAACAGCAGAGCCGCAAAGCCGAAGCACAGCAGAAACATGTCCAGCAGAATATATCTCGATTGCGCAAGAAGCGCATTGTCCAGAGCCGTAAAAATCCCGGCTGCAAAAGCCGAAAGCGGTTTCATGCCTAATTCAAGCGCCAGGAAAAAGACGATGATCGGCAGCAATGCGCCGAACAGCGACGGCAGAAACCGCAGGATCATATACATCTGATCCGGAAACGCTTCGCCGATGGTCGCAAAACTGTAGTCGGGCTGGAAATGGAATAGCTTGGCGAAGCCTGCGATCAGCAGCTTGCCGAGCGGGGGATGGATATCGAAATAATATTGATGGGTGTAATATGCAGATATGAACTTCCCAAAGTGGACCTCATCGAATACAATTTGATTCGGATGCCCGAAGTATGAAAAGTGGATAGCAAAGCTTGCGAGAATGAGTATAATAAGGAAAACCTTTCGGTTCAGCATACGTGTATCGTATACTAATTCATTCCAATAATCCAGATGCAAGAATTTGATCTAATCATTATCGGCGGGTCGGTGGCGGCGGCCACGGCGGGGGTGTATGCGGCCCGGCGCAATTTGAATTTTAAGATCATCACCAAGGAATTTGGCGGGGAAGTGGCAACATCCGGCGAAATAGAGAACTGGCCGGGGATTCCTCACACCGACGGGCTCTCTCTGGCCGAACAGTTCAAGGCGCATTTGAGCGCTAACCGCGTGATTCCCGAGGAGGGCGTAGCGGTGGCTTCGGTCATGCGCCAAACCGACGGCCGGTTCTGCATTTCAGTCAACAAAGACGGCGAAACAATGGCGATGGATAAAATTGCTCCCCATGAGGGCGCTCATACTTGTGATTATGTAGCTAAAGCCGTAATTATAGCAACGGGCGTCCATCCGCGCGAGCTGGGCGTGCCAGGCGAGAAGGAATTCCGCAACAAAGGCGTCACGTATTGCACTACGTGCGACGGGCCGTTGTTCGGCGGCCGAACAACGGCCGTTATCGGCGGCGGCAACTCCGCTCTTGAATCGGCTCTGATGTTGGCCGATATTGCCGCGTCGGTTACGGTTGTTAATAAAAATCCGGAATTCAAAGGCGAGAAAATACTGATTGATAAGCTGGCGGCAAAACCGAACGTGAAAATTATTTTCAATGCGAGTACGACCGAGATTGTCGGCGGCCAATTCGTTACCGGGCTGAAATACAAAGATGCGGCCGGGGCGATTCAGGAAGTGAAAACTGACGGCGTTTTCGTCCATATCGGCATGGTTCCGAATTCATCGCTGGTCCCGCCGGAAACGACTAAAAATCAATTCGGCGAAATTATCGTTGACGGTAATTGCCAGACGAACATTCCGGGATTATTCGCGGCTGGCGATGTAACCAACGTGCCGTTTAAGCAAATCGTAATTGCGGCAGGCCAGGGCTGCATTGCCGCTTTGTCGGCTGTTCAATATTTAAATAAGAAATAGATATGATATTTATCGGCGCCGACCACCGCGGCTTCAAATTAAAAGAGGTCCTAAAAGATTATTTTGATGAGATGGGGATCGAGTATGAAGATATGGGCGCGTTCGAGTACGACGAAACGGATGATTTTCCGCAATTCGCCAAGAGCGTAGCTGAACAGATTCATGAGCCTGACGATCGCGGAATCGTCATCTGCGGTTCGGGCGTCGGCGTGGACGAAGTAGCCAATAAAATTCCCGGTATTCGCGCGGGATTAGCTATGAATCGCGAGCAGATCAAAGCCGCTCGGCACGATGATGACATCAATATCCTGGCCCTGGCAGCAGATTTTACTTCTGAAGAAGATGCTAAGGCGATTGTTAAAGTATTTCTGGGAACGGACTTTTCCGGCGAGGAGCGGCATAAGCGTCGTATCAACCAAATCGAGGATATGGATGATTTTCTATGATGAACGTCGAAAATCTTAAAAAAGTAATTCTGGGCGACGTGGTAACCAATGAAGACGACATCGCGGCGCATAGCCGCGATGCGAGTATTTTTCAGGTTCGACCCGAGGTTGTCGTATATCCCAAAGACAGCGCTGATATTCAGCACCTCGTTCGGTGGGCTAAAGCCGAAAAAGCGGCCGACCCAAGCATTTCGATTACCGCACGATCGGCGGGAACCGACATGTCCGGCGGGCCGCTCAATGAGTCGATTATCGTTGATTGTACGCGGTATTTGAATCATATCAAAGAAGTCGGCGACGGCTTCGCCGTCGCCGAACCCGGCGTCTATTATCGGGATTTTGAAAAGGAAACGCTCAAAAAAGGATTACTGCTCCCGTCCTATCCCGCCTCACGCAGCATTGCTGCGCTCGGCGGAATTGTTTCCAACAACTCTGGCGGTGAAAAATCTTTGGCCTACGGCAAGACGGAACGCTATGTCCGCGAGCTGAATGTCGTCTTATCGGATGGCAACGAATACGCATTCGGTCCGCTTACCCTCGCTGGCCTTGAAGAAAAAAAAACCAAGCAAAATTTCGAAGGCCAAATCTATCGCGCGATGTACGAGCTGATCGAATCGAATTATGATCTGATTCAACGCTCTAAGCCTGATGTTTCCAAAAATTCGGCGGGCTACTATCTCTGGAACGTCTGGGATCGCAAAAATTTCGACCTGACAAAGCTGTTTGTCGGTTCGCAGGGTACGCTTGGCGTCGTTACCAAGATGAAACTCGGCCTGGTGCGGCCCAAGCCGTTTTCAAAATTGCTGATTTTGTTTTTGCGCGATCTGGCACCGCTGGGGGAGATCGTGAACGCAATCGGCGCGTACAAACCGGAGAGCATGGAGTCTTTCGACGATCATACTATGACCATCGCGCTTCAATTTTTGCCGCAGCTTTTGAAACAGATGAAAGGGAATATTTTTTCGCTGGCCTGGAAATTTTTACCCGAGGCGTTTATGGCTTTGACGGGCGGGATGCCGAAACTGATTCTGATCACGGAATTTACTGGCGACAGCGAAGCGGAAATCGCCGACGTTGCGCATCGCTGCGAAGCGGAAATCCGCCGCCGCTTCAATTTGAAAACCCATATCGCCCGGGATGCCGACGAAGCCGAAAAATATTGGGTTGTCCGCCGGGAAAGTTTTAATCTGTTGCGCAAACATTCCGGCAACAAGCATACGGCGCCATTTATTGACGACATTATCGTTCATCCGAATCAGCTGTCGCAATTCATTCCGGAGTTAAATAATCTCATTGCCCGGTATAAAGGACTGACGTATACGATCGCCGGTCATGCCGGAGACGCCAATTTCCATATTATTCCGCTGATGGATTTCCATGATCCTGCCAATCGCGCGGCTATTCCGGAACTTTCCGAGAAGGTCTACAAATTGGTAGCGAGTCTGCACGGCTCGATTACCGCCGAGCATAACGATGGCTTGATTCGGACGCCGTATTTGCCGGTGATGTATTCGCCGGAGATGATCGCATTATTCGAGAGAACGAAAGAAATCTTTGATCCGTTGAACCTCTTTAATCCTGGCAAGAAAGTCCATGGTTCCAAAGAATATATGATGAGCCATATCGTAAAAGAATAACTTGCAAAAATTTTATGGATATTATTCCCGCGATACTCGCAAAAAACACCGAAGAACTGATCGAACTTCAGAAAAAAATCGGCGCGGCTGCCTCACTGATTCAGGTTGATGTCGCTGACGGAAAGTTTGTCCCTTCGGTCACGGTTGGCCTCGAAGAAGTTCAGCGCATTCTGGGCTCATACCAGCTGCAGATTCATTTGATGGTTCAAAATCCCGAAGATATTATCTCGTTTTGGGCGGCGGAGGCGAATGTAGAAAGCGTGATTGTGCATGTTGAGGCGTCGGAAAACGTGGAGCGGGCGATCGGCCTTATTAAATCGGCGGGCAAATCGGTGGGCGTGGCAATTAACCCGGGTACTGATGCCGCACGATTGGACAACTTGCTTGGCATGGCAGACTTTGTGCAATTCATGACTGTAGAACCGGGCGCGTACGGTAGTCCGTTTGTAGCGTCAAGCATCGGGCGGATTTCCGCATTTCATGCCGCTCATCCCGATCTTCTTATTCAGGCCGATGGAGCCGTCTCGCCAGAAAATATTGCCCAACTCCGCGCGGCCGGAGTTCGTCACTTCGCTGTCGGGAGTTTTCTGGTTACATCCAAAAATGTGGGTAAAGCGATTGCCGAATTGCAGGCAAAGCTTTAGGATACAGATACATGAACGAATTTGATATTGTTACGATCGGTTCAGCCACGCGCGACGTTTTTTTAAGCGATTTCGGCGGGGTGCGCATCGAAGATCCGCAATTTCCGACCGGCGAAGCGCTGGCACTTGGCTTCGGATCGAAATTGGAAGTCAAAAAAATAGTTTTGACTACGGGCGGCGGAGGCACCAACGCCGCTGTCACGTTTGCCCGTCAGGGATTTCAAACTGCATGCATCGGCGTGCTGGGCAAAGATTCCAACAGCATGGCGGTTCTGGACGAATTGTCCCGCGAAGGCGTGGCGACGGATTTTTTTCAGCGCCACGACGATGACGTGACGGCATATTCGGTTATTCTCGTGGACGGAAGCGGCGAACGAACCATCCTGTCGTATAAGGGCGAAGGCCAGCATTTTGAAGCGGCGGCAATTCCGTTTGACCGGATTGCCGCAAAATGGGTTTTTTTGGACAGTATGGGCGGCCATTATGATTTATTGATGGAAGCCGTCGCCTGGGCCCAAAAAAACGGCATTAAAATCGCAACGAATCCCGGAGGCAAAGAATTGGCCCACGGCTTGGAGAAGCTGCGGCCGCTCCTGGAAAATGCGGCTATTGTGAGCATGAATCAGGAAGAAGCCGGCCAGCTGTTGAACATTGATTTTAAAGACAAGGGCGCGATTTTCAAAAAAATGGATGAGATCGTGAAAGGCGTGTTCGTGATGACCAACGGCCATGAAGGCGTCAGCGTCTCGGACGGTACCGCTATCTACTCGGCCGGCGTGCCTGATTCTCCGGTTGTCGAACGAACGGGCGCCGGCGACGCGTTTGCGTCCGGCTTTACCGCCGAGTACATCCGATCCGGGGATATCGCCAAGGCCATCCAGCTAGGCACGGCAAATGCTTCGTCCGTCGTTGCTCAATTCGGCGGTAAAGCCGGCATTCTCAAAGCCGGCGACATGGGTTCGTGGCCCCTCGTTGAAGTTTCAAAGAAATAACATGACGGATTACTACCAAAAACTGGGCCGGATTCTGGGTACAACCGGCAATAAGATTGTTGATGTGGATGCGCGAATGACGGAAGCCAGCGGCAAGCAGGGCATTATTGAAGAAATCGGGCAATCCGCTGACGCGGCCGTTGAGCATGCGCTGGCTGATTTGGGCCTGACGCGGGAATCTTCGGCCGAAAGCGTCTATAACGCGCTGGCGGCAAAGCTTCTGGCGATCGATCAGAAGCTCTTCGCCTTTCTCGGCAAGCCGGATTTATCAAAAATGTCCGAGGATCCCGGCAAGCTCGCTCAATTGTCTCTTCAGGTTTTTACGCCGCCGAAGGGATTTTTCATCAAAAAAGAAAAAGTCGCCGAGCTGCTTGAAAAAATGCCGCCCCAAAGCTTGCTGGATCATTTCGGCTACGGATCGGTGAGCGAGTTGCTCGCCAAAGAAGGGTTTGCATCGGTAGTTGCCGCGCTGCGATTTACCCAGACAACCCAATGGATGCACCAGTTTTTCGATGTGGCATATGATAATCTCACGGCAGCTGATTTTGAAGATCGGGAAGTGGAGATTAAGATTCTCCATACCAAATGGCTTGATATCGCTCAGAAATTCATCGGTAAAAAATTCCATAATGTCAGCCATCTCAAAGAATACGGCATTATTTTTATCAGTCCCGAGGATATTTCGACGCCGGGCGAAACGCTGCGCACGTTCTTACTTCTGATGCACTATCTCCACGAAGTGCCGTTCTACAGCGGTTTATTCAGAACATATGTCCGGGACGCTGATTTTGTATCCAAGCTGCAATCGTTGCTGCGCGGCGATGTGCCGGAAGATGCGGCGCCTTCGGCGCCGCATCTGGCCTGGCGCATCGTCCAGCGCTACCTGGCTAAAGACGACCTGCTTGATCCGCGCCTCGCCGAGCATCATGTTGATCCCGAAGCCGAACACTGGCGCCTGGTGCAAAGCGAGTTTCCCAAAGTTGCCGCATTGATGGGCGATACCGAAAAGTTTAATATTAGTTATTGGACGGGCTTGGACTGGGTCGGCGATTATTTCAAAAATCAGGCCGGCCAGGATGTTTTGGTAAGCTTCGACATTGTGGATCTGGTTATGTCAGCCGTCAAAAAAGGCGAAGTTAAATATTTGTACCACCAGCAGGAAGCGCTGTGGAATGCGATTTTCGCTGCATATATGGGCCGGGATCAATTGAACAAGCTGACCGAAGAAAATATTATCGCCGGCTTTATTCTCCTATGAACTTAGATTCTTACTTGCAGCAGGCGCGGGAGCGGAAACAGGCCATCGGTCATTTTAATTTTGCGACCGAGGACGTGCTCAAAGCTGTCGTTGCGGCGGCAAAAGAAGCAGGCAGCGGAGCCGTGATGGTTGGCACCTCCGAAGGCGAAGCTGGTTTTATCGGCATCAAGGAAGCCGTGGCGTTGGTTCGAACGATTCGTGAGGGCATGGATTTCCCGGTATTTCTGAACGCCGACCATTTCAAATCGTTTGAAAAATGCAAAGAGGCGATTGATGCCGGTTACGATTCGGTGATTATCGACGCCTCTAAGCTTCCGATCGAAGAAAATATCGCTCTCGCCAAACAAGTCGTTGGCTATGCCCGCTCGGTTAATCCCGCGATTTCGGTCGAAGGAGAATTGGGATATTTGAAAGGTTCTTCTGAAGTTCAGACCAAGATTGAGATCAGTCCCGCCGACTACTCAAAACCGGAAGAGGTAGCTGATTTTGTCGCTCGAACCGGCGTGGATCGGATGGCAGTCGTGTTCGGCAATATCCACGGCATCGTTACCGACCAGGAAGAGAAACTGGACGTCGAACATTTCAAAAAGATCGTAGCCGCCGCTCCGGCACCGTACTATGTTTTGCATGGCGCGTCTGGACTGAAAGATGGCGACGTCCATGCCGCTATTCAGGCCGGCGTCGCCAATGTCCATTTCAATACTGAACTGCGCGTGGCTTATCAGCATGAATTGGCCAAGCAGCTCGCCGAGCATCCGAACGAAACAACGCCGTACAAATATCTGGCGCCCGCGGCCGAAGAAGTCAAAAAGCTGGTTCTCCAGAAACTTGCTTTGTTTCAAAAATAGGGTATAGTACAGGCTAGTTCCTATGACACTTCGCATGATCGGAGACGTGTTGCTGCTCGGCTGTGGAGTAACTTCTTTTTTCGTGACGTGCTTGTTTCTCCGAATCTTTTCGCTGTTATTTCAGCGGTATCATTATCGAAAAGAAAACAGGACTCTCATATCTCGGCGATTACAGCTTGCTGATGATTTTTGGAAAGATACTTGGTATCTCTTGGTACAGGTATCTAGCATATGCATATGCAGTATGTTCTATTTCGCTTGGCTGGCCTTTCTGTTGACGATTCCGGCCCACGAATTCGCTATCTTTTCAATCGGCGCGGCGATAATTGTAAGCAACTGCCTTTTTATGGTAAGCGTTTGGTTTTTCCCTATTGTTTCAAACTTTCTCGGTCTTACTGACATTAAGATATCGGTCTCCAAATGACCAAATCAGAAGGCGCCGACAGGCGCCTTTGCATTTTGAAATCTTTTGTGCTATGATAGTGAAGCTTTATTATTATGAAGTCCCAACCTCAAAAAATTGAATTGCAGGCCCAAATCCGCACTATTTTGGGCGGAAAGGTCAATGCCCTGCGACGCTCCGGCTTTGTTCCGGCTGTTTTGTATGGCAAAGATCAGGAGCCGATCTCACTCCAGGTCCCCAAAAAGGACTTTAGCAAGACTTTCCATGCGGCAGGCGAGTCTACTCTTGTGTACGTGAATGTGGACGGACAGAGCTATCCGACCATTATCCATGACATTGCCCGCGATCCACAGACGGATGACGTGATTCACGCCGATTTCTACAAAGTTCGCTTAGACCAAAAGGTTAAAGCCCGGATTTCGGTTGAATTTGTCGGCGAATCCCCCGCAGTCAAAAGTCTCGGCGGTATTTTTATCCGCAATATTAACGAATTGGAAGTCGAAGCGTTGCCCCAGAACCTTCCCCATGCCATTGCCATTGATATTTCTAAACTGGAAAAATTCGGCGATCAAATCATGATCAAAGACGTCAAACCGGACGGGGATTTCAAGATTCACGGCCATGAAGAAGAAATCATCGCTACGGTTCAGGAACCGATTTCCGAAGAGGAACTCCAGAAGTCGCTGGAAACCACCACTTCGGTTGAAGACGTTGAAGAAATCAAGAAAGAGAAGCCCGAAGAAGTCGTTGAAGAAGGCGAAACTCCGGCTGAAGCTCCTGCCGCGTAACCATTCCAATCATGAAACAAGACATCCACCCACAATATTTTCCGAATGCGAAAGTTTCCTGCGTCTGCGGCAACTCCTGGACCGTCGGTTCGACGTCCGAAGAGATTCACACCAGCATTTGCTCGAAATGCCACCCCTTCTATACTGGCAACGCTAACATCGTGGACACGCGCGGCCGCGTGGATAAATACAAGAAGCGTCTCGAAAAGTCAGCCGCCAAGCAGTCCCCGGTAAAGAAAAAATAGGTACCTCGGTATCTATTTTTTCCATTTCTCATGTCTGACCAGCAGTACGATTGGAAACAATGGCAGAATTACCAGAAACCAAAGACCGAAGCCAAGCCCGGAAACGAGGGGATTGTTGAAATTCGAGCCGGCGCCGGCGGTGACGAAGCGGCCTTGTTCGCCGCCAACCTGTTCAACATGTACAAGAAATACGCCGCCGCCAAGGGTTGGCGTTTCGATCTGATCGACTCCAATCAAAACTCGCTCGGCGGGTTCAAATCGGTAGTTTTTGAGCTCACGGGTCTTGGTGCATACGAAAAGATGCGCTATGAGTCGGGCGTGCATCGCGTTCAGCGCGTGCCGGAAACCGAAAAATCCGGGCGCGTCCATACCTCGACGGCCACTGTGGCGGTGCTGGCTAAGGCCAAAGAGAGCGACCTGGTGATCCGCCCCGACGAGATCGAGGTTAGCTTCTCTCGCGCCGGCGGGCCGGGCGGCCAGAACGTCAATAAAGTCGAGACCGCTGTCCGCATCTTGCACAAACCGTCGGGCATCGTCATTTCCTCCCGCTCCGAGCGCAGCCAGGCGGCCAACCGTGAAAAGGGCATGGAATTGCTCCGCTCCAAGCTCCTAGAAATCAAAAAAATGGAGGAGACAGGCAATATTACAGAGGAACGCCGCAAGCAAATCGGCACCGGCGACCGATCGGAAAAGATTCGTACGTACAATTTTCCCCAGGATCGCATTACCGATCATCGCATCAAAAAGAGCTGGGGCAATATTGAGAAGATCCTGGCCGGCAACCTTGATCCTGTTCTGGATGCCTTGATCGAGGGTATGCCAAAAACCTCATAACAGACGGCTATTGATTCCTGCCTTGAAATCGTGTATGATAGACAGTGCCTTTATTTAGCATGAATATTACTTCAGAGATCCAAATTCCGTACGAAGAAATGCTCCAAGCGGGGATGCATTTTGGCCGCAAAAAAACAGTCTTTAATCCGGCCATGCAGCCGTATGTTTTTACGGTTCGCGACGGTATTTGCATCATTGACCTGATCAAAACCCAGGCCCAGCTTAAGAATGCGACTGAATTCCTCAAAACTACGGCCCAGAACGGGGGCTTGATCCTGTTCGTCGCTTTAACCAAACAGTCCACGGACGGCATCAAGAAGCTTGCCCAAGCCCTGAATATGCCGTATGTCGTTGATCGCTGGCTCGGCGGCACGCTGACCAACTTTAAGGTTATCAATAACCGCGTTCGCGCTTTGGAAGACATGGAGCGCGCTCTGAAAGCCGGCGAGTTTGAAAAATACACCAAAAAAGAACGCCTCGAGAAAACCCGTGAAATGGCCAAAATGGGCGTTCGTTTCGAAGGCCTCAAGAAATTGACCCGCATGCCCGATGTTATCTTCGTCTCTTCGCTCAAAGAAAGCGCACTCCCGGTCCGCGAAGCCAAGAAAATGGGCGTGAAAGTCGTGGCAATCACCAATACTGACTCTGATCCCAATTCGGTTAATTTTGTCGTTCCTGCCAACGACCGCTCCAAAAAGTCCGTAGATCTCATTGTCGACGCACTATTGAAAGAACTGCCGACAACTACAACCCAGTAACCGCACCGTCGGAACTCGCAGAGGGTTCCGATAGTCGTTTTATTATGCCAGACGTTTCCATCGATCAGATCAAATCGCTTCGCGAGAAAACCGGCCTTTCGGTCGCCGAAGTCAAAAAAGCTCTCGCCGAAGCCGGCGGAGATGAAGCGAAAGCCATGGAAGTTTTAAAAGCGCGCGGCGACGCAGTCGCCGCGAAGAAAGCCGATCGCGAGCTCGGCGCGGGCATTATTGACGCGTATGTCCATGCCAATCGCCGCGCGGGTTGCATGCTTGAATTGCTTTGCGAGACTGACTTCGTTGGCCGCAACGAAGAGTTCCAGACCCTGGCTCACGACATTGCCATGCATATCACGGCCATGAAGCCAGCTTCCACTGAAGAGCTTCTTGGGCAGCCCTTCATCAAGAATCCCGAACAGACGATCGGCCAGCTCTTGACTGCCTCAATCGCCAAGATCGGCGAAAACATTAAAATCGGCCGATTCGAACTGTTCGAAATCTAAATGTTTATTTTGATCCCAGCAGTCGGTATCATTGCATCGCTTGCCGGCATTGCGTACATCGTCAGCCGCAAGATGCCGTATCTCAAAAAGCTCTCGCCTGATATCCATGAAAGAGGAGAGACGATTTTCCATGATTTCTTTCCTGAAATTGTCGATTGGACGCGAACAATCCATCTCAAAGAAATCCGGCAGGCATTTCTCAGGGAAACCGAAAAGGCTGTCCGCCGCTTGCGCATCGCTTCGATGAAGATCGATACTGCGGCTGATAACCTCATCAAACGCATCCGCCGCGAACACGCATCCGGCAAAATGGAGCTGCAAACGCTCACTGAAGAAGCCATGATGCCTGCAGTTCCCGCCGCGCCGAGCCTCCCGGCTGCGCCGACGATGGAAGACCTCAAGGCCAAAGAACAGCAGCTTATCATCGAAATCGCCAAAAACCCAAAAGATATCGAGCTCTATATCGCTCTTGGAGATTTGTACTTGGAGATGCATAATACAGAAGAGGCTAAGGAATCATACGAAGCCGCGCTGGCCTTAGATCCCAGCAACCCAGAGCTGGCCCGCAAATACTCTCAGCTCCTCAAAAAGACCGAGGTTACCGTCTAGAAGGCAGGGCTGTTAAAAACAGTCTGATTCTGGTATAATAATGCCGAAGTAGCTCAACGGTAGAGCAACGCTTTTGTAAAGCGAAGGTTGCCGGTTCAAGTCCGGCCTTCGGCTCCAGTACGATAAAAATGGGGGTGTGGTGGAGTGGTCAATCACAACAGACTGT
>CAZKJF010000020.1:0-11970 GCA_964553025.1 uncultured Candidatus Saccharibacteria bacterium
CACCGTATATGGATACCCGCTTCGACTACAGAATCCATGTTGTTAACAAGGATAAAGGAAACTCATCTGTCTTTTGCAACATTTTTTTCATTCCACCTAATTTTCAATGTTCCTTCCTTAGCTGCCTGCCTCTAGCTGCGACTTCGATCGTATCCAGAGGCAGAAAGCTCCATAAACTAAGAAATAACCATAGAATGGCTATTGGCTTCTTGTTATGGCAATTTCGGTCATATTTTGGCTATTTTCCTAGATTATTTATCTAGTCTTTCCATCATATCGTATCCAGATTTGGAAGTCAATAAGGAAAGTGGATTAGATAAAAGTAAGGAATTATGCGGTTTTTATGTACAGAAGTAGTCCACAATCTTCTACTTCAAAGCTAATTGTATATGCTTTCAAAAAAGTCGACAATAGGCCAAATTGTGGATAAGACCCTTCTTTTGGCCAAGCTTTTTATTGGACGCTGTTTACCGCACGAGGTGTACCGATTATTAGGTTCCCGACACTATCATGCCCATTTATATGGACGGAATCATTGGTGGCCCAATTACCGGGATCATTACCGCTTCTCAACGGACTTACCCGCTCCATGGAAGCTTTCGTACTGTTATCGCCGGCAAACCAACCATCCTCGGCACTTACTTCATCGATTACTGATCCGACCGAACTGACAAGAGATAATTTTTCACCATTATTGCCGATGCTGCCGTTTTTACCGAAGGCGGTTGTGAGGTCTGCGGAAATATCGGAAATCGTCGAATCGTCTGTCCTTTCCACCAAATAATATACGTGCGGACCGATAGTGCCTTTCAGAACAATATTCGGACTGCCGTCAGCAGCCGTTACATGCCAGCCCTCCAGAGAGATTTGCCGATCAGTTACATTGTAAAGCTCTAGCCACTCGTCGGTAGCCGAGGCCTCGGTGCCCATCCAGCCAATTTCGTTAATAACTATCTCGCCGGCCCCGGCAGCCGGGGCCGGCGTATGGGAGGGCAGGGGTGACAGGATGACACTGGGTGTCGGAGATGGTGTCACTAGTGACACCTGTGCCACAGCTGGAGTGTCACTGGTGACAGGAGAGACTGATGTCACCGGTGTCACCTCTGTTTTATTAGATATTGAGCCGCTTGTATTATGCGAGGTGACAGGTGTCACCACTGGTGTCATGTCACCTGTCACCGGTGTCACCTTCGGTGACACCATGTCATCCTTGCCGCCACTATCCGGTGTCACGGTTCCCTGACCCGCCCCTAACTCCTCGCCACCAAAAGAGACCCCGAGGTAGGCCAAGGGGTCTCCGGGGCCGCCGGAACGGCTCATAACAAAGGTGATTCCGAATACCGCGGCAAGGATACCAATCAAAACAAATTTATTCTTCAATAAGGCATTCATACAACCGGTATATCATGCAATCAAAAGCAACCTTATTTTACTTTACTCCCAGGAAACGACAAACTCAATAGCATAACGGCGGGCCTTGGCCCGCCGTTATGCTATTGAGTAGTACATTGCGTTGTTTTCCTGGTTTTTCTTAATCAGACCGCCCTGAACCAGGGTCTGGAGATTTCGTTTAACCGTACGAGCTGACAACGCATTGAATTGACTTACGATTTCATTGCTTCGAACCCGCGGATATTGGCGAATGTAGTCCAAGATTACCCGCTGATTCTCGGAAAGCCCCCGGGAATTTGAACGAGTCCCAGCACGACGGGATTTAGCCGCCGGCTGTCCTGCTGATACAACAGCTGGAGCTGCCGGAGGCGTTTTTTCGGCAACACTGCGAACGGGACGCGGGATTCGCGATGCTCGCAAAAATGCGATTTGGTGGCGCAGAAGTTCGGCATAAGAGGTGAGCAGGGAAACAGGATCACCGGTCTTTAAATATTGAAGTTCTTCCAGAAGCGTTCGAAGCGTTTGAATCGAGACTCTGTGATTTGAATAATATTGTGCGACGTTTGGAGTATCCCCTTGAGCGCGCAGGCGAGTGAAAGTGTCGAGAAAAGCATGGATTGCTTGGTCCAACCGATCCAAAAAGAACGGGTCCGGGATCGAAACGCGCAGCCGAGCATAGGCGACGACGATCTCTTTCAAAACATAATCCTGCGGTTCAGTTCCCTTGTTCGACATGATGAGAAAGTTTTAAGGGTATTATTCCCATCTCGAACCAGCCCGTCAATAGCCGCCGGCGAACGCTGGCGGCTATTGACGGGCGCTTGCGGCCCACAAGATTCAAAACAAAGAGACCGATCAGCTGCACAGAGAAGCAAAAGAAAGGATTCGAATAAACAGAAAAAGCTCATCCTGAGCTTTTTCTGTTTACCGATCAAACATCCTGATTCAATAACTCCTTCCTATGTTATTATTCAGCGTGTAATAATATTGTGCGACATATCCCCCTGCTCACCTAAAAAGTTATCCACAGGTTATCAAGGTTTATGAGCCGGCGGAAAATCAACCTATTGAGCCGCCTGCACCGAGAGAAGTTCAACTTCAAAGACCAATGTTGAATTCGCTGGAATAGCCCCATTCCCTACTGCTTGGCTGCCATACCCCAGCGCCGGCGGGATTGTCAGTTTCCGCTTGCCGCCGACTTTCATGCCAGCAACGCCTTCATCCCATCCCTTGATGACTTGTCCCCCGCCCAGAATAAAACTAAAAGGCTGACCATGGTCGTAGGAACTGTCGAATTTAGTGCCGTTCGTCAGCCAACCGGTATATTGCACGGTTACGACGGTTCCTGGCTGGGCCACAGCGCCTGTTCCCACGGCTAAATCTTGAGTAACCAAACCGTCAGCGGCGGTAACCGGCGCCTGCGGACTCGCACTGGCGGCAACCGTAGCAGTCGGTGATGCTGTCGGACTCTCCGATGACGCGGCGCTGTCATATAAACTATTTGCCGGAGCTTGGCCTTTGCGAGCAAATAGAAAAATACCGACGACAACGAATGCAATGAGAATAATATACATAAGGATAGTTTTAGTCATGGAGCGTTAGAGAGCCGGCGACTTTACCGGATACAATGCCGGATCAATGGTTCGTTGGAAGCAGACCCGACCGGCGCCATGCTGCCAGTTATTCTCATCACCCGCCGGCAAACCCGTCGAATACTGGCCTGCTTCATTAAATACGGCGCACAGCTCAAACGACCGGCTTCCCGTCGTGCGATATTCATACGCCGTGCCTGATTGCGGATCCCTCGAGACCTGGAAATTCGAGATCGGGTCGTTTAGCTGATCCAATGTCGCCGGCAATGAACCTTTTTGCTGCCAATAATTATAGACCAAATAGCTTTGAATGGTCTGCAAATTCGAGACTTTTTGCTCGTCAAAACGGATCAAACGCTGATGCTGAGGCGAACCGACGGTGATAAAGCCGTAGATCACTGCTGCGGCCACCACACCGATAATTACCCAGCGAAATGCGTCCCGCGGATATTGGCGATCTTGCAATTCGGCCAGATAATACCAAAGCGAGGATCCGGCGATAAACAAAATCGTCAAAACTTTCAGGATAAACGCCGCCGTAAGATCGCCCTGAAGAAAGTTAAAGATGAGAGCAATTAAATCACCAATTACCACTAAACCGGCTGTAAAAACAGTCAAATACATGAGCCAGCGGCGAACTTTCATCTGGCGTTTTTCCGGATGAGCCGTCACGTCGCGATGCAGAAAAACGGAAACCCAAATAAAGACAGGGAATACGACGACTAATGCGGCCAACGCGCTGCGGATGAGGGTTAAATTACTGTCGGGATAATACATCTGGCGCAGAGCATCGGGAAACGCAATATCGATGAACCGATAGACTAGCATCCCGAAACTGACGGCGCTGACAACGAGCGTAACCAGAGACAGCAAATACAAGAACGTATCACGCGGAGTATTGTGGCCCTCCGAAGCCGTGTGAGTGGTAGTCATATGCCTTTACCTTACCACACCGGCTCGCTCAACGCCAGCCAGTTTCCACCGGCGCCGATCCCGGGCAATAAATCCTTCTTTTTCGAGAATCATAAGCGCTTTGGCAACAACAGCCGATTCTCGGCCCGTGCCGGCAGCGATGCCAGCCGTCGAGGAAGCGGCCTGGTCGAGAAATCTAAGAATTTCGCCGCGAACCTGGCGGAATGAACCTTCAAATCGAGATTGTTTGGCATAATGACGGCTCCGGCGGTTCGGATTCGGGATCGTCTTGGCAAGCATGGCGCCATAATCCATTAACGCATAATACCAGTCGCGCGGATGGTGGGAATCCAAGGTTTGGGAAACATATTCGCGGACTGCCGCGTCCGGAACGGACGCGGCATCTTTGAAAAAGAAATGGAGAAATACCCGCCGAATGTTCGTTTCAATGAATACAACCGGTTTGTTGAACGCAAAGGCAGCAATCGAACCGGCAGTATTTGGCCCGACGCCGGGCAAAGTGACCAATCGCGCCGGATCGGCCGGCAAAACGCCATTCCATTGTCCGGTAACAATCCGCGCCGCGCGCTGCAAAAACAGCGCCCGGCGGTTGTATCCAAGCCCCTGCCAGGCCCAAAGCACATCCGCCGTCGAGGCAGCCGCCAGGGATTGAAAATTTGGAAATAACTTAATAAATCTCCGATACTTCTCGACAACACGGCTTGTTTGCGTCTGCTGAAGCATGATCTCGGACACAAAAATCCGATACGGATCCAGCGATCCGTCGCCGCGAATCTTCACTCCTGGCGGCCGCCACGGAAAACTCCGCCGATTCCGCCGGTAAAACCGCCAAACCATTGTTTGAAACTTAGAAATCGAGTTCACTACTTGATCGCCGCGCCAGCGGCGATTTCTTTATCGGGCATTAACAGAGAGACCGTCTCCCCGTCTCCGGCTGCAAGAACCATGCCTTGGCTTTCTAACCCCATCATCTGCCGAGGTTCCAAGTTAGAAATAACGACAATCGAACGACCGACTAAATCCTCGGGCTTATAGTACTTCGCAATACCGGAAAGAATCTGCCGCTGTTCTGAACCGGCGTCAACGTGAAGCTTTAAAAGTTTTTCAGAACCTTCTACGGGTTCGGCTGACAAAACTTTCACGACTTTCAATTCTGCTTTTTTGAATTCATCGATCGTAATGTTCATGAAGCTTGATTATCTTCCCTGTTCGCGGAACATCTGTCGCGCCCGCCGTTTCGACGAAAAGAGGGAGGAACACAAAATAATTATACGGTTTTTGGAACCTTCGTCGCGTACAGACTCAATACGAACAGCGTCGTTGCCACGATAGCCGAAGCCATACAATAGAGACAGATGGCATGGATAACGAACAGCTGCAGGGATACCAATACTAAGGTAACAAGAAAAGCAATCGTGCTGGCCCCCCGCCACATGCGAAGCCATTTTTGCGCGCCGAACTGAAAAAACAGCATCAAGCATCCGAGAACGGCGGCATAATACAAAACGCCGACCAGTGAAATCGGAACAGAACCAATCGTGGCGTACGGACTGGTGAGAACGGTCTCGCAGCCGCCGACAGTGCACGGCGGAATCTTGTTTTGATAGTGGGTCAGCGTGAGATAGAACGCATCAGCAAAACCGATCAGCGCGACAATCATCCCCGCCCAGACGGCCTTAGGAATTAAGCGCGGCGTCAATGAGTTGTTTGAATTCGTCATAACTTTGCGGCTGAATTTGCGAACTATTCAAGAAGAACGTCGGCGTAGCGCTAATACCCGACGCGGTGCCGGTCTGAAGGTCATGAGAAACCTTGTCGCTCACGTCGCTGGCATCCACATCTTTCTTGAATTGGTTCGCGTCCAATTTCAAACTCTGGGCATAGGCTACAAACATATCCTCGGCCGATGAGCTGTCGGCCCAGTCATTTTGATGCTCGTAGAGCATATCGTGCATTTCCCAGAACTTGCCCTGCTTGGCGGCGGCTTCAGCGGCATAGGCGGCCGGAATAGCGTTGCCGTGCTGCGGCAGCGGATAATTTCGAAAGACGAAGAGCAAGCGGTCGCCGTATTCTGCAATTAGCTGTTTCAAAAGCGGATAGTAGGCGCCGCAGGCGGGACATTGATAGTCGCCGTATTCAACCAATACGGCCTTGCTCGACTGGTCGCCAGTGGTGTGATCAGTGTTCAAGATCGGTTCCGACAGCGACAGCTTCAAACTGTCCGGGTTGCTGAACCGCATGACTCCGAACACGACAGCGCCCAAAATAAGGATCATAATCCCCCAGATGAAAATGGATTCTTTACGCATAATAGCTGGAGTATACGCCGTTTATTATTTTTCCTCAAGTTCGAGGCACACCGAGTTGATGCAGTAACGCTTACCACCTTTATCCTTCGGCCCGTCCTCAAAGAGGTGCCCGAGATGGGCCCCGCATTTCTTGCACAGCACTTCCGTGCGCACCATGCCGTGGCTTAAATCCTGCTTCAATTCAATATGCTCCAAATTCGCAGGCTCAGTAAAACTCGGCCAGCCGGTGCCGGAGTCGAACTTCGTATCCGAGGAGAATAATTCCTGGCCGCAAACGGCGCATTTGTACATGCCCTTTTTGTGGCTGTCCCAATATTTGCCGGTAAACGGCGCTTCCGTGCCGCCTTTGCGGGCTACAGCATATAATTCGGAATCCAATTCCTGGTCTTTTTTGATGTTTGTCGGGTTCATATTATGTATGTGATTTTAATAATTGTTTGAATTGTTTTTCAACTTTCTCGATTTTAGGCTGAATAACGGCTTGCGAATACGGCTGATCGGAATGCTGGGCGTAATATTGGCGGTGATATTCCTCGGCCGGATAAAAATGCTCAAGTTTTCTGATTTCGGTCACGATCGGCTGCCTAGAATCGTCAATTTCCTTTATGTACGCTTCAGCTTTCTTTTTCTGTTCGTCGGTCGTATACAGGATAATCGAGCGGTACTGGCTGCCGACATCGGCTCCTTGGCGGTTGCGAGTGGTCGGATCATGGCTGGCGAAGAATACGGTAAGTAAATCGTGAAATGAGATCTCTTCGGGATAAAATTCTATCTTCAGGACTTCGGCATGGCCGGTCGTACCCATGGAAACCCGTTCATAGGTCGGATTGGCGGTTTGGCCGCCGGCGTAGCCGGAGGCTACGCCGGCAATACCGCGGAGCATGCCGAACACGGCTTCCGTACACCAGAAGCATCCACCGCCGAAAACTACTGTTTCTGTTTTCCCTTTCATATATATTATCCTTTTTTATTCTCAAAACTGAACGTGAGCGTCGCCAAACCGACCAAAATCACCGCCCAGATTGTCATTCCCAGAAAATCCCAGCGAATTGCAACAAATCCCGCCCCTTGCGTCATTACTTGCCGTAATGCATCCGAAAGGTACGAAATCGGCAAGAAACCGGCGATGGCCTGCAGCCAGCCGGGCATGGCCGTAATCGGGAAGAACACGTCGCCGAAGAACATCATTGGAAATACGACAAGGTTGGACAAGGCCGGCACGCTGTCTCGGCTCTTGGCCAACCCGGAAATCGTAAAGCCCAGACCCAAAAACATAACCGCTCCTAAGATGACCTCAAGCGCTACCAATGTATACGATCCGACGACCACGGCGTTAAACGCATGAACCCCGATAAAAACCAGCACGACCGATTGGATGACCGAAATAATAAGGCGTGTAATGACATTTGCCGCGATGAATTGATAGGGCCGCATCGGCGTCGCCATAATCCGCTTTAATATTCCCTTTTCCCGATAATCGGTAAAAACATTAGCCACCGAGAAAATCGATAATTGCATCAGCGAGAGCGCAACCAAGCCCGGCAAAAGGAAATCGATTGTTTTTAAATTATTCGCATCGACCGCTTGCGACTCAATGCCGAAAATCGGCTGGGCGTGCGCCGCGGCAAGATTGGCGTTATTCAACAACTGCTGGATTCCTGAAATCACAGCCCCGGCCTGCTGCTGCTGTCCGATATTCGTGTAGGCTTGGATCGTTCGTTTCTCAACAGTCGGAACATCCGGAATGAAGGTATCCGGCACATTGAGTACGACCGCGCGATCGCCGGTATCCAGCGCCGCCCGCTCCTCATCCATGCTGCCTTCATGAATTTCAAAAAACGGGACGGCTTTAATTTGGTCGATGAATTGTTCGGTGGGCTGCGTCGGCGACCCCTGGACAAGCCCGACGCTGATCTTAAGATTGTCGGCTCCTCCGATGAGGCCGAACACCGTCATCAGGACAAGCGGCATGAACAAACTGAAGAATAAGGCCTGGCGATTGCGGGCAAACATTTTCAACGATGCGGCAGTAAGCTTGAAGGTGGTATTCATTGTTTTAAAAAATTAATCTCGCAAGGCGTGGCCCGTGAGCGTAAGGAATAAATCTTCAAGCGTGGGCTGTTTGACCTGAAGATCAAGGATAGTGTAGTTGCCGGTTCGCGCCAACTCGAAAAGCGCCGGCAACGTTTGTTCGACTGTCCCGCTCGCCAGATGGATGAGGCCGTCTTCACTGCTTGCTCCGCGCACGCCCGGCAATTCCCGGAAAGCGTCGGCAGCCAACGCCGGCTCGGTCCGGAATTGGATTCCGGACACGAGCCGGCTGTCTTTCAGCAAATTCTCCGTCGTATCCAGCGCCACCAGGTTCGCATGATCCATGATCGCAATCCGGTCGCAAAGCACTTCGGCTTCATCCATGTAGTGCGTGGTCAATACAATCGTCGTTCCCGTGCGATTAATCTCTGAAATCAAATCCCATAAATTTCGACGCGCTTGCGGATCAAGCCCCGTCGTCGGCTCATCGAGAAACAAAACTTTCGGATCATTCACAAGCGCGGTCGCAATCGAGAAACGCTGTTTCTGTCCGCCGGACAATTCTTTCACCATGCTATCCGCCTTTTCAGTCAGCTGGACTTTGGCCAACAGAGCGCGAGCATCGACCTCGCGGCCATACATTGCCGCAAACATATCTAATAATTCTATAAGAGTGAGGCCGTCGAAAAAAGCCGAAGATTGAAGCTGGACTCCGATGCGACGCTTCACTTCTTGGTTATGGGCCGCAATATCCAATCCGTCGAGCAGGATGCTTCCAGCATCAATAGGCTTGAGCCCCTCCACCATTTCCAGGGTGGTTGTCTTGCCGGCTCCATTCGGCCCCAAGATGCCAAAAACCTCTCCTTCTTGAACTGAAAAAGAGACATCTTGGACGGCCGTCATATTTGAATAATTTTTTGTAACATTCCTAATCTCTATAATAGGTTTCATAATAAGGTGTATAGATTATTACTCCCAAAACATTACTATTATTTCATGTACATATAGTAATGTTTTATATAATTATCTATAGCTCAATCTGTTATTAATGTTTAAATTACTATCTACTGCCCGAGACCCAAAGATATTTCAATTCCCCGGACCCAACCGGCAATCTGCCGAGCGAGCATTGAACTGGCTTTAACCCGGATTCGGAGATAGCCGTACGGCGCGCGTGTGGATATCTTTCGGATCCCCTTTTTGGGGAAAGTCTGTAAGTAGTATGCCGTATTAAAATAAATTTGTCGAAAGCCAGTAAGCTTCGACCAATATACGACGGCTCGATGGATTTCTTCTTTCTTTTCTTTGCTGATAAAAATATCAAACCCCATTTCATTTTCTTTTATTTTTCCGATGTCCCGCAGCCACTTGAGAAAGAAGAGAATCGTCTGCGGATCAGCACTCGTAAACTGCAGGGCCTTTTTGTTTTTTTTATCTTGCCAGAAAAGCATGAGGCCCATCAGCCAGAGTTCTCGTTTGGAAATTGCGCCGATATTTTCCGCCGCGCTGTTTTTTATTTCGGTAATTTTATGAGCAAGATCAAAAATTCTTTTTTGAGCGTTGCGCCGGGCGATCTCGTTTCTTTTTTTTTGTAATCGTTCGAGTTGAAAATCGGAAAGTTTGACTTCGCGAAGCCAGCTGGAAAGAGTCGATTTGGAAATTTGTATCGAGGATTGAATCTCCGAATACGAAAATCCCCGCTTCCGCATATCGATGGCGATGTTTTTCTTGAATTTTTCGATGTATTGAACCACGGTAAATATTTAATACTAATATAGTATCAGTATACAATCTTGGGGACAATACCGGATATCCACAAAAGCCTTTGTTTTAGCCATAAAATCACAGTTTTTTGAAAATAAAAACAGCCCTGATGGCGGGAAAATCCCGCCATCAGGGCTGGCAATCGGAGTGCCGATCAGCCTCGGCTGGTACCTGGTTTCAGGCGCGCCACGTAGTCAAACGGATGCACCTGGGTATCGTTCAACGGCGCTATGTGCTGTGACCATTTCCCGCCGGATTTGAAGAGGCAGGGCACGAATTTCCAGCCTCGGGAGTCCCCAAAAACTCCGTTGAGGAAGTAGACAAATCGGGGGTTCCCTTCCCGATCCGCGGCCCATCGTTCAGGAATCAAGCTGGTATCCCGAAGCAAAGCGTCCAGGACCAGATCGCACAACAGATCCCCTGCAGGCAGAGAATCCTTGACCCAGCGAAGCGTCGTCTCGGAGTTCAAGCGGCCGATCGGATCCAGAATGACCTCGCGGCCGTCGAAGCAGAGTTTGTCGTCCCTGCGCTCAAGAAACACCGATCCTTCGGTCGGGCCAATGCGCTCGACGATTGCCCCGGCAAAAGGCAGAACCCGGGGTTTGGCGCCGAATTTTATCAGCGCCTTGTGTCGTGCATGACTGTGAACCTGCTGTAAAACCATACTCCTCCTTAAAGAACTGTGGAGGTATATAATAACAAAAAACTAACCCCCTGTCAATTACTGAAACCGAGAGTCCAGGCCCCAGATACGGCCGGCATTGAGAGCGTTCAGAACCAGAAGCGCGGCGATATACACAATATGCTCATCCACGATAAACGCATGCGGATTGGGATGCGGAAAGCCGAGGGCAAGGTAATAAAGGGCCATAATCGCGATCCCGGCCAGCGTCGTCCAGCGGACGAATAAGCCCAGAATCAATGAGGCCCCCAAGAGCGTAAGTCCCCATTGATTAATAAGATTGGTTACCGGCAGGAGCGCCGGGGTCGCCAGCCAATGATAGAAGTCAGGAAACAGCTTGGCTCCATTCAAGTATCCTGCTGCCGACCAATTTGTATTTAAAATGGAAGTGATTCCCGCCCAGAAATAGAGCCAGCCCAATGCGACTCGGAGCGCAACGAGGACAGTTTTTTGAAAGATGTTCATGTCTTGAGTATACTACGCCGCAAGCCAGCCGCCATCCACATAGAGCGTTGAGCCGGTAATATAGCTGGATTCTTCCGATGCCAGAAACACGACCGCCGCCGCTACTTCCTGGGGTTGGCCGATGCGTTTGAGCGGTACATGTGCCATGGCTTTATCCATTTCTTGAGCAGAAACCCCCTGTGGATTGGCCATGGGCGTGTCTATGCCGCCGGGAGCGATGGCGTTAACCAAAATACCCTGAGGAGCCCATTCTACGGCTAAAGTCTCCGTCAGAGCGATTATAGCGCCTTTAGAGGCGCTATAATGGGCGCCGCCGGCAATCCCTACCCCGACTTGGCCCGAAGCGATTGAAGAGATATTAATAATCCGGCCCCGATTGGCCTTAAGCATTTCTTTCGCCGCCCGCTGGGCGCATAGGAACTGGCCTTTTAGATTAATTGCCAGCATCCGATCCCACTCTTGTTCAGTGATTTCCAGAGCCGGTTTGGAAACGTAGATGCCTGCATTATTAACGAGAATATCCAATCGGCCGAATTTATGGGCGATCTCGGTGAAAACCTGGTCTACGGCGGCAGCGCTGGAGACGTCGAGAGCAAAAGCTGCGGCCGGCGGGCCGCCGGCCGCAGCGATTTCATCTGCTACGGCTTGGCACCCTTCCAGATCAATATCCGTAACCACCACCGTTGCCCCTTGAGCCGCCAAGGCCGTGGGCTGGGGGGTGGCCAAGCCCCCCCGGGCGCCCGGTTCCCCAGCCACGTTTTGTTTTTGTTTATAAAATGTTATTAGCAGGGGTACCCCCCAA
>CAZKJF010000021.1:0-17816 GCA_964553025.1 uncultured Candidatus Saccharibacteria bacterium
TATTGACGATTCCCGATAATTCGTCTAAAATGGATAGTGCATGTTTTTAAAGCTATAGCTTGTGGATTTTTAGGCCTCGGCTTCCAATTCTGCCGACGCCCAAGAACCCACCCGTTATATCCGATAAATGGCAGGGAAATTTGAACGAACAAAGCCCCACATGAACGTCGGTACGATCGGCCATGTGGATCACGGCAAAACCAGCACCACCGCTGCGATTTTGCATGTTTTGGATCTGTATAAAGATGAGGGCTACAGCGCCCGCGTCGAAGGCATTGACTCCATCGACAAAGCGCCGGAAGAACGCGCCCGCGGTATTACGATTTCGCTCCACCACTCGGAGTACGAGACACCCAAGCGCCACTACGCTCACGTAGACGCTCCGGGTCACGCTGACTATATCAAAAACATGATCACGGGTGCCGCCCAGATGGACGGCGCAATCTTGGTCGTGTCAGCTCCGGACGGTCCGATGCCGCAGACCCGCGAGCACATTCTGTTGGCCCGACAGGTTGGCGTACCGAACATCATTGTCTTCATGAACAAGATGGACATGGTTGATGATCCGGAATTGGCCGATCTCGTTGAAGCTGAAATCCGCGAGTTGCTCACCAAATACAATTTTCCCGGCGACAAGACCCCTGTTATTAAGGGTTCTGCCGTCAAAGCTCTTGAAGCAAAAACCAAAGATGATCCGGCTTGCAAGCCTTTCATTGAATTGGCGAAAGCGCTTGATGACTACTTCCCGGATCCGGTTCGTCAGACCGATAAGCCGTTCCTGATGCCTGTCGAAGACATTTTCTCGATCGAAGGCCGCGGCACCGTAGTTACGGGCCGCATTGAACGCGGTCAGGTCAAGCTGAACGACGAAGTTGAAATCGTCGGCATCCGACCGACTACGAAGACCGTTATTACCGGTATTGAAATGTTCAACAAACAGCTCGATGAGGGTATGGCGGGCGATAATGCCGGCTTGCTGCTCCGAGGTTTGAAGAAAGAAGACATTGAACGCGGTCAGGTTTTGGCCAAACCGGGTTCCATCACCCCGCACACCGACTTCACCGCCGAGGTCTATATCTTGACCAAAGAAGAAGGCGGCCGCCACACTCCATTCTTGAAAGGATACAAGCCGCAGTTCTACTTCCGCACGACCGATGTTACGGGCGAAGTGATCCTGCCGGCCGGCACGGAAATGGTTATGCCGGGCGACACCGTCAACTTGGATATCAAATTGATTGCACCGATTGCCATGGACGAAAAACAGTCGTTTACGATCCGCGAGGGTGGTAAGACTGTCGGCGCTGGCGTCGTGACCAAGATTACGAAGTAAACGTATTGCGCAACCGCGAAAGCGGTTGCGCACTTGTTCTTTCGAACCCTATCATGGCAAAGAAAAACGACACACAGCAGAAGATTCGCATCAAGCTCAAGGCCTACGACAACAAGATCATCGACAAGTCCGCCGCGCAGATCGTTGAAACGATTGAACGCTACGGCGGCCAGCCGATCGGTCCCGTTCCCTTGCCGACCGAGATTCACAAATACACGGTGAACCGCTCGTCGTTCATCGACAAGAATTCTCGGGAACAGTTCGAAATGCGAACTCACAAGCGGCTGATCGATATCACCAGCCCGACGCCGAAGATCATCGATGCGCTTATGAACCTGAATCTTCCGGCAGGCGTCGATATCGAGGTCAAAATGTAATTGTTATCTTACTCTCGGCCTGCACTAATCCGGGCCGAGGAATAAGGTAATAATGAGTCGGTCGTATTTATCCGGCAATACTTCGGCAAGTTCGCGGAAGCGAGAACATCGAATTATCCGGTTTCTAAAAATACGCCGTCCCATCATCATCTTAATTACACGAATTGGTTTCTAACCAAAGCTAGTTATTGAGTGTAACAAACGAAGACAAGCTTGGCATTGCCGGCTCGTCCGGCGTTTTTTGTGGAAAATCATGAAAGCATTATTGGGAACAAAAATCGGCATGACACAGATGTTTAAGGACGACGGAACGGTCGTCCCGGTTACGGTTATTCAGATTGAGCCGAACACGGTTGTCCAAGTCCGAGAAGCTGCGAAAGACGGCTACCAGGCAGTTCAGGTCGGAATCGGCAAAACCAAGAAATTGACCAAAGCCGACAAAGGCCATCGCAAAGAATTGGGAAATTTTTCGATACTGAAAGAATTAAAAGTATCCGCTGAATTGAAAGTCGGAGACAAGCTCGACGCCTCGGTGTTTTCCGAGGGCGAGATCGTAAAAGTTACCGGCACCGCCAAAGGCAAAGGATTCCAGGGCGCGGTGAAGCGCCACGGGTTCTCCGGTATGCCCGCTTCCCATGGCCATCATTCCGTAATGCGCCATGTGGGTTCAATCGGTCAGCGCTTTCCGCAGCACACGCTGCCCGGCATGCGCATGGCCGGCCGCATGGGCGGAGTCAAATCTTCAATCCGCGGCTTGGCGGTCATGAAGGTGGATGTCGATAACGGCATTATCGCTGTCAAAGGCGCCACGCCCGGCAATAACGGATCGCTGGTCTGCATTCAAAGCCAATAAAATTCCATGGAATATCCATTGTACAATCAACAAGCGGAGAAGGTCGGAACCGTTGCGCTTGCGGACGGCGTCTTTGGCGTCCCCATGAATCGCGACCTCCTGTTCCAGGTTACGACTTCTCAAATCGCCAATCAGCGCCAGGTGATTGCCCACGCCAAAGGTCGCGGCGAAGTCCGCGGAGGCGGCAAGAAACCGTGGCGTCAAAAAGGCACGGGCCGCGCCCGTCACGGCTCCATCCGTTCGCCGATTTGGAAAGGCGGCGGCGCTACCCATGGTCCGACCAAGGAGCGCAATTTCAAAAAAATGCTGAACAAGAAAATGGTTCAGGCTGCCCTGCGAGTCGCCTTGTCTTCCAAGGCCCAGGGTCAGGATATTTTGATCATTGATAGTCTGGATTTCAATCAGCCCAAGACCAAGCAGTTCGCGGCAGTTCTGAAGAATTTTAAACCGGCGATGGGCAAATATAACAGTATTTTGCTGATTCTGCCCGATGGCGGCGCGGCGCTGTATAAATCGGCGCGCAATGTGCCGGCAGTCGATACGATCGAAGCCCGCAATCTGAATCCGTTATCAATCCTGTCTTCATCCAAGCTGATGATGCCGAAAGCGTCGCTGGAGACGATTGAGAAATTGTGGGGCATCAAATAACATGAGCGCATTCAATCTTTTCAAAAAAACGGAAGGGAAGAAAGAGCAGCTTGCAAAAAAGGCCGAAACTAAGGCTCCGGTTGCCATTGCGTCCAAACCCGCTGCCGTTTCTGTCGGCGCTCCGGGCAACGGCCGGGCATTGCGCCATATCCACGTAAGTGAAAAGGCCGCCCGTTTAACCGGCTTGCGCCAGTATGTCTTCAATGTCGAGCCGGCTGCCAATAAGCAGGAAATTAAAAAACAAGTCGAGAAGATGTTTAATGTAAAAGTAACCGGCGTAAATGTCGTCAACGTTCCGTCCAAGAAGCGCCTCATCGGCAGATATATGGGTACCAAGTCCGGCTATCGCAAGGCGATTGTGACGCTTGCCGAAGGATACGCGATTGAGGAAGCTAAAGCATAACCATGGCCAAGAATTATAATCCGACAACTGCATCCCGCCGCCATATGCAAGGATACGACTTCAGCAATCTGACGAAGATTGCTCCGTTAAAGCCCCTGAAGGGCGGATTCAAAAAAGCATACGGCCGCAACAACCAGGGCCGCATTACCGGCGGACACCAGGGCCGCGGCGGCGGCCACAAGAAGTTGTACCGCATGATTGATTTCCGCCAGGATAAATTCAATATTCCGGGAACGGTTGTCGCGCTTGAATACGATCCCAACCGTACCAGCCGCATCGCTCGCGTGCACTACAAAGATGGCGACAAGCGCTACATCCTCGCCCCGCAAGATCTGAAAGTCGGGGATTCGGTGGTTGCCTCCGAACGCGCTTCTTTGAAACCCGGCAATCGCATGAAGCTCAAGAATATCCCGCAGGGTTCTTTGGTTCACAATGTCGAACCTCATCCGGGCAGCGGCGGCAAAATGATCCGTTCGGCCGGTTCGGCAGCTTCCGTGCTCGCCAGCGAGGGCGGATACGTCCAATTAGTCATGCCGTCTTCCGAAACCCGCTTGATTTCTGGCGAGTCTTACGCTTCGATCGGCCAACTTTCGAACAGCGAGCATAATTCGATTTATTTGGGTAAAGCAGGCCGCACCCGCTGGCTGGGCCGCCGTCCGCGCGTCCGCGGCACGGCCATGAACCCGGTGGACCATCCGCATGGAGGCGGTGAAGGCCGCCAGGGCCGCGGTACGCGCCGTCCGAAAACCGTCCAGGGTAAGATTACCGGCGGCCGCAAGACGCGCAACCCCAAGAAGAAATCAAATAAATTTATCGTACGCCGACGCGTTAAATAACACTTATGTCACGATCACTTAAAAAAGGACCATACATTGATGAACGGCTTTTGAAAAAAGTCGCCGCTTTGAAGGCGGGCGATAAGACTGTCGTCAAAACATGGGCTCGCGCCGCAACGATTGTGCCTGAAATGATCGGCTTTACGTTCGGCGTCCATAACGGCCGCGTCCATGTTCCGGTCTTTGTAACGGAAGATATGATCGGCCACAAGCTCGGCGAATTCTCTCACACCAAGAAATTCAGCCGTCACGGCGGCCGTATGCAGCGCGAAATGGAAGCGGCGGCTCGACAAAAGGAAATCGAAGTTGCGCAGGCTGCCAAAGCCGTTCCGGCCGATGATAAAACCAAGAAATAATTACCATGGCTACCGTATCCGCACAATTGAATAATCTTCGTTTAGCGCCGCGAAAAGTTCGCTCGGTTGTAGGCTTGATCAAGGGCAAGAATGTTCTTATCGCCATTGATCAGCTTGAATACCTTATTCGCCGCCCGTCGGATCCCATTATCAAACTTTTGAAATCCGCCGTTGCCAACGCCGAGAATAATTTCAGCATGGTGCCGAGCAATCTGTTCATCAAAGATTTCTTCGTGGATGAGGGGATCAAGCTCAAGCGATATCGCGCCGCCGGTTTCGGCCGCGCCCGCGAGATTCAGAAAAAGACCAGCCATGTCCGGCTGATTCTGGCTGAAAAGGTCGCCGGCTTGAAGGCCGAGAAAAAAGCCGAAAAGAAACAGGATCATTCTCACGACCATGCGCACCACGACCATGAGCATCAGGCCGCTTCGAAGCAGGAAAAAACCGACAAACCCGAAATTAAGACTGAAATTGGTAAGAAATCGGGCGCAGGCCGCGGCGGATTAAAGAGAATATTTCAGCGCAAAAGCATTTAACTACTATGGGACAAAAAATTTCTCCAACAGCATTGCGTGTCGGTATACAAAAGGATTGGCCATCCCGCTGGTTTGGCGGCCGCAAGTATATCGCGTTTTTGAAAGATGATTTGAAGGTCCGCGCGTTCCTTCAGAAGCGCTTGAAAGGCATGAGCGTTGCTGATATTCAGATTGAACGCGGAAATGATACCCTTAATATCGTTATTACGACTGCCCGTCCGGGTCTTTTGATCGGCCGCGGCGGCACCGGCATCGAAGATCTTAAGAAATCAGTCCATTCTATTTTAAAAAAGAAAGTTGCCGTTCGCCTGGAGGTGCAGGAGCTCAAGCATCCTGAATTATCGGCGGCGGTCATGGCCGAATCCATCGTCGAACAGATTGAGAAGCGCATTCCCTTCCGACGCATTATGAAGCAGACATTGGCCAAAATTATGGCCAATCGCCAGGTTAAAGGCGCAAAGGTATTTATGGGCGGCCGGTTGGATGGCGCAGAAATTGCCCGTTCCGAGCATTTGGAAGAGGGAAATCTTCCACTCCAGACGCTGCGCGCCGATATTGATTATGCGAAAGCGACTGCGTTAACGACCTATGGCACCATCGGCATCAAAGTCTGGATTTATCGGGGAGAAAAATTCTAAATTAGACAAAAACTACGATCAGTGTTAAAATATTGAGACGCTTATGCAACCATCACGCGTAAAACACACGAAAGCCCACAAGGGACACAACAAAGTATACGCAACCCGCGGTACGACGTTGAGTTTCGGCTCCTTCGGTCTCAAAGCCGAGGAAGCGATGTGGATTAAAGCCAATCAGCTTGAGTCCGCCCGCAAAGTGATGGCTCGGTTTATTCAGCGCGGCGGCAAAATCTGGATGCGCGTGTTCCCGGATAAGCCGCGCACCGACAGCGGCGGCACCAAAGGCATGGGCGGCGGCCGCAGTCCGCTCTCTCATTTCGTAGCGCCGGTGCAGGTCGGCCGCGTGATTTTCGAAATCGACGGCTTGCCGGAAGAGACGGCCCGCGAAGCGCTGCGTTTGGGTGCCCACAAGCTTCCCATCAAAACTCGCATTATCAGCCGATCACATTAATTCCATGAAGCGAATTGAAACCGCCCACAAATCACGAGAAGAACTTTCAGACATGCTGAAAGAATTGCGCGCCAAATTGGTTCGCTTGGGATTTGACCATGCGGAGAAGAAATTAAAGGATGCCACCCAGCTGGGTAAAATCAAGAAAGATGTCGCTCGCATCCTGACCGCTTTGAATACCATTACCCATGACTAACGTCCAACACCGAAAACTGCAAGGGAAAGTCGTTTCCGATAAAATGATGAAAACCGTCGTGGTGGAAGTTTTGCGCATGAAAAAGCATGCCAAGTACAAGAAATTCTATAAAGATTCCCAGCGGTTTAAGGCCCACAGTCCCGAAAATGCATATCATGTCGGCGACACGGTTATTATTCAGGAATCCCGGCCGCTGTCCAAAGACAAGCGCTGGATCGTTGTAGAAAAGATTTCATAATACCATGCTTCAATTACGCTCCATAGTGCAGGTAGCAGATAATTCAGGCGCCACGCGCGTCGGCATTTTCAAAGTGCTTGGCGGTTCTCGCCGCCGCTATGCCCAGATCGGCGACATTGTCGTCGCATCGGTCAAAGTGGCCGAACCGCGCAAGGGCGTCAAGAAAAAAGACGTCGTGAAATGCGTCGTGGTTCGCCAGCGCAATCCGTATCGCCGCAAAGACGGCAGCTACATCCGTTTCGACGACAATGCGGTTGTTTTGCTTGACGGCAAGGAGCCCAAAGGCGGCCGCATTTTCGGTCCGATTCCCCGAGAAATCAAAGAAAAGGGTTTTGCGACTATCGCGTCGCTGGCCCAGGAATTAGTATAATTACCATGAAAATCCGTAAAGGCGACAACGTTATCATGTTAAGCGGTAAAGACCGAGGCAAAACCGGAAAAGTTATTTCGGTTATGCCGGATATGGACCGAATCGTTGTCGAGGGCTTGAATATGCTTCGGCGCCATACCCGCGCTCGTCAGCAAGGTCAAACCGGCCAGATTATCAGCAAAGAGCGGCCAGTGAGCGCTGCCAGTGTCGCCGTAGTCTGCAAATCCTGCGGCAAGCCGACGCGCGTCGGATACCGTATCGACGGAGATACCAAGCTCCGCATTTGTAAAAAGTGCCAAAATACGATATCATAAGCCCGCTTTTCACCATGACTACCTTTCTCCAACAGTATCGAAAAACGATCATTCCTGCGATGCAGAAAGAGTTTGGCATTGCCAATGTCATGGCCGTACCGAAGCTTGAAAAGATCGTGATCAACACCGGCGTCGGCCGTCTGACCAAAGACCAGAAAACGCTTGACCGCATCGCCGGCGATATCGAAAAATTATCAGGCCAAAAACCCGTGTTCCGGATGGCGAAGAAATCCATCGCAAGCTTCAAGATTCGCGAGGGCGTTCCCGTGGGAATTTCAGTTACGCTTCGCGGCGCACGCATGGCCGACTTCGTAAACCGTTTCATTAACATCGCCTTGCCGCGATCCCGCGATTTCCAAGGAATTGATCCTCGCAATATCGATAAGTTCGGTAATTTAAATTACGGCATCAAAGAATCCAGTATTTTCCCTGAATTGAATTATGAGAATGTGAAAGATATTTTCGGTCTGCAAGTTACGTTTGTAACGACGGCCGGAAATCGGGAACAGGGCGCAGCTTTGTTTAAGCACCTGGGTTTCCCGCTTCGAAAATCAAAATAAATCTTATGGCAAAGAAATCAACAATCGCGCGTTCAGCCAAGAAGCCCAAGTTTTCAAGCCGGACGGTCAACCGTTGTTTTCTGTGCGGCCGGAAGGGCGGCTACATGCGCCGATTCGGCGTATGCCGCATCCACTTCCGAGAGCTTGCGAGCCAAGGATTGCTCCCGGGCGTTAAAAAATCATCATGGTAAATTATCCTATCGCTGACATGTTAATACGAATCAAGAACGCTCAAGCCGTCCGGCATGAGCAGGTTTTGATTCCGTTCTCAAAAATGAAGTGGGCGATTGGGAACATTCTTCAGCAAACCGATTATGTGGCGGCGATTGAACGCGTTAAGAAACCGGCTCATCCGGGCTCAAACAAAAAGACCGAGCATGAATATATTTTGGTCACTCTCAAATACGAAGACGGCATGGGTAGCTTGAACGGTGTGAACATCATCAGCAAGCCTTCCCGCCATATGTATGTGACCGCCAGCCAAATCAAACCAGTCCGTTCCGGCCACGGTATCGCCATTATCTCCACATCCAAGGGGGTCATGAGTTCGCGGGATGCCAAGAAAGCCGGAGTGGGCGGCGAATTAATTTGCGAAGTCTGGTAATACACTTATGTCTAAAATCGGCAAAAAACCAATTACGATTCCCGACGGCGTCCAAGTCACGATCAGTGGCGATTCCGTTACGGCTAAAGGGCCCAAGGGAACCCTGGCCAAACCTATTCCGCCGCACGTCTCGGCGGCGGTGGACGGCCAGCAGGTAATCGTTACGCCGGAAGATAAAACGACCCGCGACGGCCGCATGTATTGGGGTTTGGCCCGTTCGCTTCTCCAGAATATGGTTCTTGGCGTTTCCGAGGGTTTTGAGACGGTTTTGGAATTCCAGGGCGTCGGCTACAAGGCTAACGTCAAAGGCAGTGATCTTGAGCTTGGTTTGGGTTTTTCTCATCCCGTTCTGATTCAGGGCGCTGAAGGCGTGACATTCAAAACCGAAAAGAATACCATTCGTATCCAGGGTCCGGACAAGGAAATAATCGGCAAGATCGCGGCTGAAATCCGCACCTACCGTCCGCCCGAACCCTATAAAGGCAGCGGCATCCGCTACGCCGGCGAAATCATTCGCCGCAAAGCCGGCAAGAAAGCGGCCGCAAGCGGTTAATCGAACTTCCATGAACAGACTCCAGAAACATATCAATAAGAATCGCCGCCACGCCCGCATCCGGTCAAAAGTATCCGGTACGGCTTCCCGTCCGCGCGTTGCCGTCTTCAAAAGCAACCGCAATTTGTTTATTCAGTTTATTGACGACGTTGCCGGCAAGACGATTTTAAGCAGTCAGATCGCGGCGGCAAAGAGCAAAGCCAAGGGGACGAAGACCGAGCGTGAAATTGCGGTTGCAAAATTGCTGGCCGAAAAAGCCAAAGCGGCGGGCATTACCGAAGCGATCTTTGATCGTGGCGGCTTTGCCTATCACGGCCGAATTAAAGCTGTCGCCGATACCTTGCGCGAAAACGGCATTAAATTATAAATCATGGAACAAGAGTTGAATAACAATCAGACGCCAATCGCACCTGAAGCTCCAGCCCAGCAGCCGGCGGCATCGGCGCCGGCTGGAATGCCGGCGGACCGCGGCCGCGGCGGCATGGATCGGCGTGGGGGACGAGGCGGGCGTGGCGGCATGCGCCGCGGCCGCGGTCCGCAAGGCGACCGCCCCAAGTCAGAGTTCGATCAGAAAGTGCTTGAGCTCGCTCGCGTATCTCGCGTAACCAAAGGCGGCAAGCGGTTCTCATTCCGCTCGACGGTCGTTATCGGCGACGGCAAAGGCCGCGTCGGCGTTGGTATGGCCAAGGGCAAAGATGTCGCCCAGGCTGTCCAGAAAGGCGTCAATCAGGCGCGCAAGAATCTCATTACCATTCCTCTCAAAAACGGTACGATTCCGTATCAGGTTGAGGCCAAGTATTCCAGTGCTGTCGTTGTGTTGAAACCGGCCCGCGGCGGCGTCAAAGCCGGAGGTCCCGTCCGCGTCGTGGCTAAGCTCTCGGGCATTACCGGTCTGACCGGAAAGCTTATCGAGCGTACCAACAATAAAGTAAACATCGCGATGGCTACGATCGTCGCGCTTCAGAAACTCCGAGTTAATAAGTAGGCATACGACCATGCAATTACACCAATTAAAACCGAAAACTCCCCGTGCGTATGGCAAACGCGTCGGCCGTGGCGGCAAAAAAGGCACCTATGCCGGCAAAGGCACTAAAGGACAGAAGTCGCGCGCCGGCGCGGGCGTAAAGCCCGGATTTCGAGGCGGCGACAATCGCCTTTGGCAGCTGTTTCCGAAGCAGCGCGGCGCTTCCAAGAAACCCGGTTCCAATCGTCCGCATCGCAAGCATCGCTACTATCAGCTTCGCCATGCCAAGCCGGCAGCCGTAAATTTGGATGTCTTTAATCGCTTCGATGACAAGACGCGCGTTACTCCGGAGATGCTTGTCGAGGCGGGAATCATTCTTAATGCCCGGGCAGGCGTCAAAGTTCTCGGCGGCGGCACACTCAAGAAAAAAGTCTTATTTGAAGGTTTTGCCTTCTCAGCATCGGCAAAAGATGCGATACTGAAGGCCGGCGGTACGATCGCTTAATTCCTTTCGCCCAATGAACCGTTTTCTCCAACTTTTCAAGAAGAAAGAGCTTCGGAATAAAATTCTGTTCGTGCTCGGCGCACTCGTCGTCTATCGCTTGGCGGCCAATATCCCCGTCCCATATATCGATGCCGATCAGCTGCGTAATTTCTTCGCCAATAACCGATTCTACGGTCTTCTCTCGGCGCTGACGGGCGGTTCAATCTCCCAGCTTTCGGTGGTTATGCTCGCGCTCGGGCCGTATATTTCGGCTTCGATCGTCATGCAGCTCTTGACCATGATCTTTCCGGGCCTGGAACAGATGTATAAACACGAGGGGGAAGCCGGCCGCGCCCGATTCAATCAATATTCCCGTTTGCTGACGGTACCGTTCGCGGCTCTGCAGGGCTTGGCGTTCTTGGTCTCGCTCCAGCGCCAGGGAGTCGTTTCGTATCTTGACCCTCTCCAATGGATTACGGTATTGGGCACGGTTGTTGCTGGCAGCATCTTCCTGATGTGGCTCGGCGAGCTAATTTCTGAGAAAAATATCGGCAATGGCGTGTCGGTGCTGATCTTCGCCGGAATCGTTTCGCATTTTCCCGTTGAATTCCAGCAGGCGATTTTTAAATACAATTCAACATTGTTCTTCAGCTATCTCACGTTTGTAATTTTGGCCCTCGTGGTGGTAACCGGCGTCGTGTTTATCAGCGAAGCCCAGCGCAACATCCCCGTCAATTACGCCCGTCGCGTCCGCGGCTCCAAGGTTTTTGGCGGCGTTTCCACCTACTTGCCGATGCGCATCAATAATGCCGGCGTAATTCCGATTATTTTCGCGCTCTCATTACTGCTGTTCCCGGGCATGCTGGCTAACTTTTTTGCCGGCAGCAAGGTGGCGATTATCTCTCGCGTTGCCACGACGGTAAGCCAACACCTCCAGCCGACAAGCATCCTCTATGCTGTCGTATACTTCCTCTTAGTATTTCTTTTCACTTACTTCTACACGGCGGTTACGTTTGATCCGAAATCAATTTCCGAAAATATCCAGAAACAGGGAGGATATATACCCGGCATTCGTCCCGGTCCGGCAACAGCCCAATTCTTGTACCACCTTTTGACCCGCATTACGCTTGTCGGCGCCGTCTTTCTCGGTATTATCGCTGTCTTGCCGAATATCGTTCAGCGCTCGACGACTATTACGGACTTTGCAGTTGGCGGCACCTCAATCCTTATCGTGGTTTCCGTCGCTTTGGAAATCATGAAACAACTCGACGCCCAGCTCTCGATGTACGAGTACTAAATCAGCTGCGCCTTCGGCGCCGCTGATTGTTTTTGCAGAAGATGGTATGATAGGGAAATGGAAATTGAACCGCGATTGTGGGCTGTGTTGCTGATCGGGCCGCCCGGTGCCGGCAAAGATACCCAAGCCGCCTTACTGGCTTTGGAACTCGGCCTTGTTCAGATCAAAACCTCGCAGATTATCGATCGGAAGTTCAGCCAGGCTGGGCCCGATGATGCGGCCATTCAGGAACAGATCCGCCGCAAAGCGGCGGGCGATCTGGTGGAACCGAAACTGGTGCTGGAGTGGTTCATCGAAGAACTTCGCTCGCTGCGCGGCCAGGGCAAGGGAATCGTCGCGAGCGGTTCGCCGCGGACGCTGCCGGAAGCGGAAGCCGAACTGCCGGTTCTGGAAGAACTGTACGGAAAAGAGAACGTAAAGATCGTTTCTCTCCAGATTGGCGAGGAAGAATCGGTCAAGCGCAATTCTGCGCGGCGCGTGTGCAAGCAGAATAATCATCCCATCCCGAATTTTCCTGAATATGAGGGTATGACGGCGTGTCCGCAGGACGGCAGTCCAATCATTACCCGGGCAGACGATACGCCGGAGACGATCCGCCATCGTTATCAGGCGTACCAGGAAGAAACCCATCCGGTTCTCGATTTTTTCGGCCAAAAAGGATATGCTGTCGCCACTGTGCACGGTGAACAGCCGATTGAAAACGTGCATCGGGAAATTTTAAACAAACTGTGGTAACCATTAAGACACAACAAGAAATAGCGGATATGCGTGAAGGCGGCGCGATTCTGGCTGCGATCGTGAAAGCGATCGCAGCCACCGTCAAACCCGGGATCAAGACCCAGGAACTTGAAGACCACGCTCGCACGCTGATTGCCGAAAAAAACGCCGAGCCGGCGTTTCTTGGCTATCGCGGCTTTCCGGCAGCGCTGTGCGTTTCGATCAATGAGGAAATCGTGCACGGCATACCGTCGGCTCGCATCCTGAAAGAAGGAGATATCCTCAAATTGGATTTGGGCATTCGATACAAGAATATGTATACCGACCATGCAATTACCATGATTGTTGGTTCGACGCTTGATTCCAAGAAACAGAAACTTATCGATGTCGCAAAAGAAGCCCTTGCGATCGGCATTGAAGCTGCGCAGGTCGGCAACACGACGGGCGACATCGGGTCTGCGATCTATGGGTATGTGCGAGAGCAGGACTTGGAGGTAGTCCGCGAGCTGATCGGCCATGGCGTGGGCCGCGGAGTGCATGAGGAGCCCGAAGTGCCCAACTACGGTGCGCCCGGAACGGGCGCACCGCTGAAGCCCGGCATGACCATCGCGATCGAACCGATGGTCGTTGCGGGGACGCATGCCATTATGGAAGGTTCCGACGGATTCAGTTATATCACAAAAGACAAAAAACCGGCGGCTCATTTTGAGCACACCGTTCTTATCGCCGAGGACGGGCCGGTTATTCTTACCCAATGAGAACATTGCGCCACCATTCCATTCGCTGGTTTATCGCTCACGAATTGAACGGCTTCCGTCCGAAGATTCTGGAATGGAAATATTTTTTCCTCGCATTAGCCGTTATTATCGGAATCAAAGGAATAAGCATCGCTACCTATACCCGCTCCTTAGGCGCGGATATTTTCAATCAGATTGCGCAGTCTGATCTTTATACGCTGACCAATCAGGCCCGGGCCGAGCAGAACATACCGGCATTGGCAATCAGTCCGGTGCTGGAGCAGGTGGCTGAAATGAAATTGCAGGATATGATTGCGCATGATTATTTCGCCCATGTCTCACCTGACGGTATTACGCCTTGGGCATGGTTCGACAAGGCCCGCTACCGCTACGCGGTAGCGGGCGAGAATTTGGCCATGGATTTTGCTTCCAGCAACCAGGTTATGCAAGCATGGTTGAACTCCGAAACCCACCGCAAGAATATTCTGATGGCTGATTTCACTGAGATTGGCATTGCAACCGGCGCCGCGGTGATCCAGGGTCAGACGCGCACCGTTGTTGTCCAAGAGTTTGCGCGCCCAGCCGCGCCGGCGGAGCTTCCCGCCGCCGCGCCCCAGACAGTCCTCTCCGTTTCCGCGCCGGCCAGCCAGTCCGCGTCTGCGCGTCCGGGCATCGTCCAAGGAACTGCGGACGCGGCACCTTCCGCTCAGACGCCGTATACATCGTGGTCCATGATTCAGATTCTGTTGGTGGCTGTTTCCTGCGCGTCCGGGCTCTTGCTTATCATTCATGTCGGACAGAAGATTCACGAACATTCACCCGCGCTTCTGGCCCGTTCAGCTGCGATTGCCGGCATGGCGATCGCGGTTGCTTCAATCGGCGATTGGCACTTTATCTTTAATCATACTTTTCTTCCATGAGTCTTACCGTTCCCAAACTGGCGCGCGCGGCAAAACGTTCTCTCGTTTGGCTGATCCTGGTTTTCATCGGTGTCTTCGGCGCAGTTCTGTTGTTATTCAATTTGCCGGCAATCATCGATTCCATATCCTACGCCCTCACTCATTCCGAAGATTCAGACAACGAAAAATTAACCGAGCAGTATCGAGCTCTCTACGGATATGCCAGCCATCCCGACCTCGACTATCTGTCCCAGCAAACGCCCCAGCCGTCGCTTGCCCCGGCCCAGCCAGATTCTTCGGCCCCGCCCGTCTCGGAAAGCGGGACGACTCTTTCAATCCCGAAGTTGGACTTATCAGCCCCCGTCCTCCAAGTGCCCAGCGGTCTGGATGCCGATATTTTGGCAGCCCTCAAAAATGGCGTTGTTCAGTTTCCGGGTTCGGCAAATCCCGGCCAGCAGGGAATGACGGTCATTGTCGGCCATTCATCTTCTACGCTCCCTTGGACGGCCTATTCGGCGATCTTTTCTCAACTTGATAAATTAACCACCAACGATCTTATCTACATTACATATAATAATCGCCAATATGCGTACCGGGTCGTTGCCAAGCGCAAAGGCAGCGCCCAGGAAATCTTGGATTCCGGCATTGCCGGAGATTTGCTGCTCTCTACGTGCTGGCCGGTGGGTACGGACCGCAACCGGATCGCCGTAGCGGCAGTTCGGGTGGCTATTGACAATAGGTAGAGAATATGATAGAATGATGCCATACTTAAAAAGTATGAATATACCTATGAAAATCATCAAAAATATGCGGTTTTCGGCCACTTCGGCCGCGTTCGCATTACTGCTAGTTGGGTCGATTGCAGCTCCGTTGTTTGCCTTGGGTAATAACGGCGATTTTAACGTTTCTGTCACCGAAGCCGGCCGTACGCCTGGCGATTACTGCGTTCAGCCGAACGAAGTGACGAATCGCTACATTACGTATGCGATTTCAGCCGATAATGCGACGGATGATCCGTATGTTATTAATTATGCCGCTTTCCACAGCGACACATCCGGCTGTTCAGCTACCACTGAACCGGGTACCGGTTTTACCGAAATTGGCGATAACCGCTACTTTACTCCGGGTCGATCCGGGACGGTAAATCTCCAGTTTGATACCCAGACCTATAACTGCGGTCGCGTGCAGCTTGATGCCGGTTATTATGATGATACCGATCCTGCACACACTACGGTTTTCATTGGTGATGTCATAGACTATGGCCGTGATTGTTCCGCTCCGACGCCGCGCCATATCACTTCTGTTGAATGTGATTGCGCTGGCAAGACCGTCCATATCTACGGTACCAACTTGGATCCGACGGTGCAGCTGTTCGATGCCCACGGTAATCGCACTACGACTTTGGCCGGTAATTCCATTAATGCTGACAAGACTGTGGTTACGTACGTGATTCCGAACGTCGCGCCGGGAAATTATACTTTGCGCGTCGGTCCGAATTTGACTGATGTTTCAAACACGGTTTCCTTTACGGTGAATTCGTGTGCAACCCCAACGCCCACTCCGACCAAGACGCCGACCCCAACGCCCACAAAGACTCCTACTCCGACCCCGACCAAAACACCGACCCCTACTCCTACTCCAACAAAAACACCGACCCCTACTCCGACGCATACTCCGACGCCGACCCCTACGAAGACCCCAAAACCGACTAAGACCCCTAAGCCGACTCATACTCCGACCCCCACTCCGACCCCGTATATTGTTATCATCAACAATAACAATAATACCAACACCAACACGAATAATAATACCAATACGGTAATCTATCCCACTCCGACGCCGTATGCGAACACGACAGTCAGCATCTCTGCCTATCCGTCCACGATCTGCTACGGTCAGTCGGCAACGTTAAACTGGAACTCATCGAACGCTTCGACAATTTCGATCGATCAAGGCATCGGTTCCGTATCGCTCAGCGGTTCTCGAACGGTCTCGCCGTCCCAGACGACCACCTACACGGCAACCGCTTCGAATTACCAGGGCGGTTTCGCAACTGCAGCCGCAACCGTCTATGTCAGCGGCTACTGTTACAGCCCGACTCCTACGCCGAACGCGAACTTGTCGGTAACCAAAACGGTCCGCAACACTACTCGCGGCGGCACGGCTGAACTTTCTTCAGTCTCGGCCCAGCCCAACGACACGGTTGAATTCTTCATCCATGTCCGTCCGAACGGTTCGACTTCCACCAACAACGTGATCGTCACTGATTATCTGCCGGCCGGTTTGAATTACGTGGCTCATACCACGAGCTTGAATGGTACGATTATCGCCGACGGCCTCACAAGTTCAGGAATTAATATCGGCTCGCTCAATCCGAACCAGGAATCAGTCATCCGTTTCTTTGCGACGGTTGATCCGAATTATGTCGGTCCCGGCCAGAATGCGACGGTAACCAACACGGTCCAGGTTCGCGCTGATAACATCGGCACAATCTCGGCCCAGGCTTCCGTGGTGATCAATCGCGGCGTCGTATCCGGAGCCTTGAATGTTCCGACTGGCCCTTCTGATTACACCTTCGTGATCGCGTTGCTCGCCGCGTTGGGTTCAACCGGCTTCTACGCTTGGCGCAAAGGATTGATCTCGAATATCTTGTCTGCCTAATTACACTAGTGCAGGCCAAATAAAACGATCCCCTGACGGGGATCGTTTTATTTGGTATACTGAACACATGGACTCCGCATCTCAATTTCCTCCTCAACAGTCCCATCGCTGGCCGTGGCAGCGTGACTTTGCCTGGCCCTCGTTCCTGCTCACGGTCGTAATTATTCTCGCCGTCGGCGGTGCCGCATACGGCAGTATCTGGTGGTGGAGCAATCGTTCGGCTGCTCCGGCTCAAACATTTACGCCTCGGCCTTCGGCCTCAACGTCTCCGGCCGCAGCCGGACAGTTTTGCGGCGGCATTGCGACGGGCGCGTTTCCGTGTCCCGAAGGATATTCCTGCAAACTCGACGGCGACTATCCCGACGCCGGCGGGCGCTGCGTGCCCGCCGGCCAGTAATCCACGTCCTGTCCACATGCCATTTGACAGGGTATGGCCCTGTTTGCTATACTGTCAGAGCAATTAATTATATGAATATCATCTCACAACGTCAGGTTAAAAGCGGCTAATTAGCACGTCCATTGAGATGGTTCGACAAGCCGCTGGACAGCGGCGATTTTTTTGGAAAAATTGGCTTCCGACGATAGGTTTCAGGACTCTTCGCTGGCAGCTAATACGGACAGCAGTTTGAAAATTCAATAGTTAGTGGGTAGTCAAAATCTTAAGTTAGTTGTTAAGGAATCATTCATCAAGCGATTATTCATTTATAGAAGGGCGCACGGAGGATGCCTTGACACGAAAAGGCGATGAAGGACGTTGCGTGACTGCGATAAGCGTCGGGGAGCCGTCTAGCAGG
>CAZKJF010000022.1:0-14063 GCA_964553025.1 uncultured Candidatus Saccharibacteria bacterium
GTGGGTTCTTGGGCGTCGGCAGAATTGGAAGCCGAGGCCTAAAAATCCACAAGCTATAGCTTTAAAAACATGCACTATCCATTTTAGACGAATTATCGGGAATCGTCAATACCCAAACTCTTTTCTTCGTCTTCGATCTGGACTTTGAGCGCTAAAATGTCCTTATTGATGCGCTCCAGCAGCTCCAGTTCCCCCGCCGAGGCCCCGTTCGGGGCCGGCGGCTGGAATGTCGGCCGGACCAAAGCCGGACCGTCATCCTCGCCCAACAGCGTTTTGTACGTATCGTAGCTGACGACGACAAACGAGGGATCGCCGTTGTCCATGATCAGGACCGCGGTCGAATGGCGAAGCATCTTCTTGAGTTCTGATATCTCCATGTTATTTTTTGCCCTCAACGATCTGCTGGGCAATGTTATTCGGAACCGGTTCGTAGTGATCGAATTCCATCGTGAAGTTGCCGCGGCCTTCGGTCAGCGAGCGGAGGGTAGTCGAATAGCCAAACATTTCCGAGAGCGGGACGCGCGCCTCAATGACTTTCAATCCGAGGCCGGAGCGGTCGGTCATACCGATAATCTGGCCGCGCCGAGAGGCCAAATCGCCGGTTGTCTCGCCCATCGATTTCTCGGGTACGATGACTTCCACTTTCATAATCGGTTCCAATATTACCGGTTTAGCGCGTTTTGCGGCTTCTTGCAAGGCCATCTGGCCGGCAATCTTGAACGCGATTTCGGAAGAGTCGACATCATGGTATGAACCGTCATACAGCGTTACCTTCATATCCACCAACGGAAATCCGGCAACGACGCCTTTGTCCATCGCTTCGCGAACGCCTTTTTCGGATGGCTTGATAAATTCTTCAGGAATAGCGCCGCCTTTGACTTCGTTCACGAACTCATAGCCCTTACCGGATTCAAGCGGTTCAACTTTCAGCCAGACATGACCATACTGACCGCGGCCGCCGGACTGTTTGACGTATTTACCTTCAGCCTGGGCTTCTTGGGTAATGGTTTCTTTGTATGCAACCTGCGGACGGCCGGTGTTTGCCTGGACGCTGAATTCGCGGCGAAGGCGGTCAACAAGAACATCGAGATGCAATTCGCCCATGCCGGAGATAATCGTGTCGCCGGTTTCTTCATCAGAACTGATGCGGAAGGTCGGATCTTCATCAGCAAGCTTGCGCAGCGCCAAACCCATTTTTTCCTGGTCGGCTTTAGTTTTCGGTTCGATACGAAGAGAGATAACCGGTTCCGGAGCATCAATGCCTTCAAGGACGACTGGCTGCGACGGATCGCAGAGCGTGTCGCCGGTTTTGGTTCCCTTCAAGCCGACAGCCGCGGCAATGTTGCCGGCGTCGATTTCTTTGATTTCTTCGCGCTGGTTGGCATGCAGCCGGACGATGCGGCCGATACGCTCCTGCTGGCCGGTCGTGGCATTGTAGACATATGAGCCGGCCTGCAGAACGCCCGAGTACACGCGGAAGAACGTCAGCTGGCCAACATATGGATCAGTGGCAATCTTGAATGCAAGCGCTCGGAACGGCGCGTTATCGGTAGATTCGACAAGAATTTCAGAGCCGTCAGGCAGCGTACCTTTAATCGGCGGGACGTCTGCCGGGGACGGCAAATAATAGGAAACGGCATCAAGCACCAGCTGGACGCCTTTGTTTTTGAGCGCTGAACCGCAAAATACGGGATATATTTTGCCGGCAATCACCGCGCGGCGCAGAATGGTTCGCAACCGCTCGAGAGAAATCTCTTTGCCTTCAAGATAATCATTCAAGGCCCCTTCGTCGTTCTCGACGATTTTTTCAATGAGGATGGCGCGGTATTTTTCGGCGTCGGCTTTCAATTCGGCGGGAATCTCGCCATGAATGATCTTTTCGCCTTTGGCACCCTCAAACTGGGCAAAGTCCATTTCAAGCAAGTTCACAATACCCGTGAATTGGTCTTCATGGCCATTGGGAATCTGCATGCGGACAGCGTTTGGAGAGAGTCGCTCAAGAATGGACTGAAACGAGCGTTCAAACGAGGCGCCCAAACGATCGAGCTTATTGATAAAACAAATGCGAGGGACGTTGTAATCGTCGGCATAGCGCCAGTTGGTTTCCGATTGCGGTTCAACGCCCGCAACGCCGTCGAACACGACGACCGCGCCGTCCAAAACACGCAACGAGCGTTTTACTTCGATCGTAAAGTCAATGTGGCCCGGCGTATCGATGAGGTTGATTTTGATCTTTTTGTCGGGATTGCCGGCATCCGGAGTCGGCGTCCAATAGGCGGTTGTGGCTGCGGCGGTAATCGTGATGCCGCGTTCGCGCTCCTGCTCCATCCAGTCCATGACCGTGTCGCCTTCATGGACTTCGCCGATTTTATGGGAGATGCCCGTATAGAAAAGTACGCGCTCGGAAGTCGTAGTTTTGCCGGCATCAATATGGGCAATAATGCCGATATTTCGGATTTTTTCGAGAGGATAATCGCGCATTACCAGGCGAAATGGGCGAATGCTTTGTTGGCATCGGCCATTCGATGAGTATCAAGCTTCTTCTTCACGGCGCCGCCGGTGTTGTTGAATGCGTTCAGCATTTCTTCGGCGAATTTTTCTTCCATGGGTTTGCCTTTGGCGCTGCGCGCGGCTTCAATCATCCAGCGGATAGCCAATGCGGTCCGGCGCTCGGGCTTCACTTCGATGGGAACTTGATAGTTGGCGCCGCCAATACGGCGGGATTTCAATTCCATGTTCGGTCCGGCATTGCTGATGGCGATTTCAAGCGCCTCCATGGCCGGTTTTTTGGTCTTCTGTTCGAGAATATCCAGCGCATTGTACACGATGCGCATTGAAACGGCTTTCTTGCCTTCGCGCATAATGCGATTGATGAGTTTTGAAACCAAAACGCTCTGGTATTTCAGATCGGGTTCAATAACGATTCGCTTTTTGACGGGTCGGCGCATGGGTTAAAATTAGGATTTCTTGGCTCCATATTTGGAACGCTGCTGCTTGCGGCCTTCAACGCCGGACGCGTCGAGTACGCCACGAACAATGTGATAACGAACGCCCGGCAAGTCTTTGACGCGGCCGCCGCGGATCATGACTACGCTGTGTTCCTGCAAATTATGGCCGATGCCGGGGATATAGGCAGTTACTTCCATGCCGTTCGTCAGCCGGACGCGGGCGATTTTGCGAAGGGCCGAGTTCGGTTTCTTCGGGGTTGTCGTACGGACAAGCGTGCAGACGCCGCGCTTGAACGAAGCCGGATAGTACACGGGGCGATTATGGATCGTGTTGATGCCAAACGTCAAAGCGGGCGATTTGGTCTTCGCTCGGGCGATTTTACGGGGCCGTTTCAAAAGTTGTTTAAACGTGGGCATTCGGTTGCAATAAAAAAGCACTATCCCTGCGCCTGAATTGTAGTTCAATGCGTTGCCGTATCATAGCAGAAAAAAAACTTCTATGCAAGAGCTAGAATGACAAACCGGTTATGAGATGGAAAAGCCAGGGAACCAACGGAAAGATGTAAGGATAGATAAAGATAATAAAGAATATAAACAAAAAGATGCTGTAGCGGTACAGGAAATCGCGGAACGCCTGGAAACGCGCGGGCAACAGCGTAACCAGCACCCAATGGCCGTCCAGCGGCGGAATAGGGAAGAGGTTGAATATCGCCAGAATTAAATTAATTCCTACGATTGTCGCAAACAAGTTTGGAATCAGCATCCCGGCAAAGAAATCATTGAAAAATCGGAGCACGAGGCCGAAAACTAATGCAATGAGAATATTGGCTGCCGGACCGGCCAAGGCAACCTTAATAGGCCCGTATTTCTGATCATTGAGATTGTGAGGATTGTACGGAACCGGCTTGGCGTAGCCGAACACGAGTCCCCCGCCCGATGCCACATAGAGCAGAATCGGCAGAACCACGGAACCGAATATGTCCAAATGTTTGAGCGGGTTCAAGCTTAAGCGACCCAGAACACGCGCGGTCTTGTCACCCATCGAATCAGCAGCCAGGCCGTGGCTGACCTCATGGATCACGACGGAATAGATAAAAACGACTAAGCTGAAGATGGTCAGAATAATGGGCATCTATTGCAACGATAGCAATTTTGGTATATAATGTAAACTGCTAATTAATTCTATCCAAAGCTATGACTCGTTGTCCCCGATGCGGCAAAAAACCAATTATGGCTGTCACTCGCAAATTAAAGCGAGGCCATTATAATCCGACCGTAAAATCCAAGCGCTACGTGAATCTCCAATGGGCGCGCGTGGATGGCAAACGCATCAAACTCTGCACCGACTGTATCAAAACTCTTGCCAAACAAAGTACGATGCATGCATAAACAAAAACAGGATAGCATGCTATCCTGTTTTTGTTTACAATAGACAGTACAATCGGGCTGTAGTGTAACGGTAGCACGAGTCCATGGGGTGGATTTAGTCCGATTTCAAATCTCGGCAGCCCGACAATCAGTATCAAAACAGCCGACGCGAAGCGTCGGCTGTTTTGATAGATCCCCCAGGTCCGTAAAATACTTCACCTGTTACCAGGTGGGTTCCCGCAACAGCACTCGTCGGAACCGATAAGGGCTCGCCGGAGCGCTGCAATAATGAGGATCCCTTAGAGAAGTAATTTTGAGCGAAGTTTTTACGGAGCAAGAGACCTACTGACAGTATATACGTCCTTAAAATATATTTCTTACCGAAGGTTGATAACCCGTGGATAATTGACTATTCTTTGGTCCCGTCGGCATTCACGTCTTCAAGGATGGCTTCATTAATGTGCCGATATTCATGGATCTCCTCGGGCGTGAACCAGATTTTGATTTCCCGTTCGGCTTCACCGGCTTGATCGGTGCAGTGCACCAAATTCCGCAAGCCGCGCTGGGCAGTGTCGGAGAAATAGTACGAATCGATCTGAAGATCGCCGCGGATGGTGCCGACGTCTGATGTTGTCGGGTCGGTGCTGCCGACCAGCTTTTTTACCACCGCCACGGCCTGGTTCCCTTCCCAGATGAGGGCGAGGACCGGCGAACTGCGCATAAAATGAACGATGTTCTTGATAATATCTTTACCGAACTCGATATCCGCGCGGCCGGCATCCACAGCCACGCCCGCGTCGATCAAAAACTTTTTTCGTTTGGAACCTTTGGCCGCATACCACTCATCGTCTTTGCCGTAATGTTCCAGAAGTTTGGCCTCGCTCGCGCGAACCATTTTGGCGCCAACTAATTTCAGGCCGGTGCGTTCCAGGCGCGCCATGATTTCTCCGATCAACGAGCGCTGAATTGAGTCGGGTTTCAGCAAGACCAGGGTGCGTTCTTTCTGGGGATGATTCATAGCGGATATGGTATCACAAACCGGTCAGGAATTGAAACTGCCTGCCGTCGGAAATAATTTCCATCGTTCCTTCCCGGTCGGTGCGATGAATAGGAATACCGTCAGCCTGATACCGATCCAGTACGCCCTGATTGGGTAAATGATAGATATTGTTTTTGCCGGCTTCAATGATTCCGATCTGCGGCTGAACTGCATCTAAGAACGCCTGCGACGAAGACGTCGCCGAACCGTGATGGCCGATTTTCAATACGTCCGCTTTTAAATCGTCGCCGGCACTGATCAAATCCTTCTCCCCTTTCGCTTCCATGTCTCCCGTGAACAGTGCTCTGAACTGTTTATATTGAAGCATAGTCGTAACATTCGCCTCGTGCGGCGCATCAAGCGTAACACCGGCATATGATTTCATGGGATACAAGACGGTGAGCGTGGCATCGGATCCCAGTTTGAACACTTGGCCGGCTGCAGCTTCGATATGCCGGGCGCCCTCTGCGGCAACGGCTTCTTCCCACGCTCTGAACTGCGGCGAATCATATATTTCCGCCGCTTCAATCACCGTGCTTACGGCGTAGCGATCCAGCACGTCAATCAATCCCGAAATGTGATCGCTGTGCGGATGCGTAACCACAACCAGATCAATGTCATGATCATAGAACGGAATCGCTTTGGCCAGCTCCGACAGCACCGCATCGTCAGGGCCGCCGTCGATAAGGACCTGGGTCCCGTCGGGAGCTTCAATCAATTCGCTGTCGCCCTGCCCCACCGACAAGAAATATATCCGCAAGAGGCCGTCTCGTTGCGCCTGCCCCGGCCGCGTCGTAAAAAACAAAACGATCAGGCACAGCAAAACGACGCCGTGGATCGGTTTGAGCCGGCGTGATGTCATGAGCGGGGCGCGTTAGGAAATCGAGATCGGTTTCGCCACACCCACCACCCCAGAAGCGCGTAGAGCGCGGCCATCGTCAGCCAATGGATGGAAATCGTAACCGATGCGAACGGCAGAGCCGCGAACCAGGAAATCACGGCAATCTGAAACTTGGCCAGCGCCCAGACAACCCAGCCGACCAGCTGGCCGAAGGGTACGAGCAGCCACCCGGCCACGCCCGCCGCAAAGCCAAACAGCATCACGTATGGCATCAGTGGGAGAACGATGAGATTGGTGGGCAATGACACGATTGAAAAGGAATGAAACGTATAAGCCAAGATCGGCGCCACGGCCAGCTGGGCGGCGCCGGCCATGAGGATCGTTTCTTTCAGGCCGCCCGCCTCCGGCACTCTCTGGAATTTCCGCTCCAAAACCGGGTAGAGAAAGATCATGCCGAGCACCGCCAAAAATGAAAGCTGGAATCCGACGTCGAACCGCAGGGCCAGCGGATTGAGCCAGACCATTACTGCCGCCGCACACAGGATTGAATTGCGAGGATCATACAGTCGGCCGTAGCCGTTGGCGGCAAGCAGGAGCAAGCCCATCACTGCCGCGCGGACGACCGACGCGGACGCGCCAGTGAGAATCGTAAACAGAATAATGACAATCGTTGAAATCCAAAACGCATTTCGGCGCTTGGTAAATACAACAGCAATCGCCAAAAGCGATTCGGCAATGATCGCAATGTTATATCCCGAAATAGCCAGAATATGCGTCGTACTTGTCTTTTGAAACGCATCCTGAATGCTGTCGGGAATGTTTTGGCGGCTGCCCAGGAGAATGCCGTCGATGTATGATGCCACCGGTTCGGCCAATGATCGGCGCACCGCGTGTTCAAACGAGTGCTTGATCGCCAACAGTGGGCGGTACACGGCAATCGTCGCCCGCTCCGCCCACGACAGCACTGCCGGACCCGGCTCGATTTTCGGCCGGATCATGATTGTCCGGATCGATTTGTTTTTTAAATATTGAACATAGTCAAAATCAGAATCGGCGGCGTTCTGGGGTAATTTCAACGCACCGGTAATCGCCAGCTGATCCCCGAGCGTATGGCCGGGATAGGCGTCGGTCGTAACTAACATGTTTTCATCGGCAAAGACTGTGCGGCTCGGGACCGTTATATCTTTCACGCGGACAAGCAGCTCCGCACTGGAACCGGAAATATCGGGATCGGCGGCAAGATACCCATGAACAGTGACCTCGATGCCTTTTCCGCCCGCTTCGCGGGCGAATTCCATCAGTACGCTTTGCTGCGCGTTGGCAAAACCATATCGAAAAACGCCGACAGCCGCACACAGCAAAGAGATTGAAACTACAAACCCGACAATCCGGGCGAGTTCCGGATCTTTCAGCCCTTCAAATGTTTTATGATAGAGGCAAACCGCAAAAACCAGTGCTCCAGCTACCGTCAATCCGATCGCCATGTACGTCGGCTGGCTCACAAAAGAACCGACGAAGACACCGGCCAGAAACGAGGCCAAAAAACATCCGAATATCCGAGATTTGTGCATATTAAGATTCTAACAGCTTTTCGAGATTTTTTCGGCTAGTTGCAGACGCCAGAGGTGGCAAAGCAGTTTGGGCAATTCCAGCACGCGCCTGTGCGGACCATGAGCGTACCGCACTGGCAGACGGGCGCGTCAGCGTGCGTGCTGAACGTCAAACCCGCCTTGCGCTCGGTCTGCGGGACTGCGTGCCCGTTGCCGCTGACCGCGGGAACGCTGCTGACGGTCGAGACCGACAACACATCAGTTGGAATCGAAAGCGCGGGTTGGACCGGCCCCGAAGCGGAAACGAGGCCCGCCAGAAGCGAATCGGTTTTGTTTTTTATCTCCAGCACGCGTTCGGCAAAGTCAGGCGTCTGGGCCGCTTCGGGGCCGAACAATTCTTCACGATCAGCTTTGGGCAGGTACTTCATGCCTAAGTAACGGAAAATATAGTCAACGAGCGATTTGGCGGTTGGAATCTCGGGATTATCAGTAAAGCCGGACGGCTCAAAGCGCACGTCCTTGAATTTAGCGACCAATACTTTGAGCGGGACGCCGGACTGGAGACACAGAGAAATGAGAATCGCGATCGAATCCAGAAGGCCGGAAACCGTACTTCCTTCTTTGGCCGCTTCCAGGAACGTCTCGCCGGGTTTCATGGTATCGGGATAAAAGCCGACGTTGAGGAATCCCTTGAAGCCACCAACTTCGAAGCGATGCGTGATTGCCGGCCGCTCGTCAGGCAAGCGACGACGCGTGTAGCCGTTGACGGTTTCAATCAGCGGATCGAGCGATACGGCCGGCTGCGGCGCGACGGCATCGGCTTTTTCCGTCTTCTCGTCCTTCTTCACATTCAACGGCTGGATCGTCTTGCAGCCGTCGCGATACAACGCGACCGCTTTCAAACCCAGCTTCCAGCCCTGAATGTATACGTCGCGGACTTCTTCTACGGTCGCGTCCTGCGGCAGGTTAATGGTTTTGGAAATAGCGCCGGAAATGAATGGCTGGACGACCGACATCATTTTGAGGTGGCCCATGTAGCTGATGCTGCGCTGGCCGTTGGTCGCTTTGAACGAGCAGTCGAAAACCGGCAGATCGTTCTCTTTCAAGTGCGGGGCGCCCTCAATGGTTTCACTCTCCAAAAGATATTTCGTAATGTCTTCGATCTGATCATTGGGATAGCCGAGGCGGCGCAAGGCAAGCGGCACCTGGTTGTTGACCAGCTTCAAAACGCCGCCGCCGACGAGTTTTTTGTACTTCACCAGCGCGAGTTCAGGTTCGATTCCGGTGGTGTCGCAGTCCATCAAAAACGCGATAGTCCCGGTCGGTGCGAGCACCGTCACTTGAGAATTTCGGATGCCGAATTTGCGGCCCAGATCGAGGGCTTCGTGCCAGACCAGGCGCGAGGAAGCCTGGAGATATGTATCGGCCATGCCGCCCGCTTCCGATTCGCCATGGAGGCCTTCGGCCGCGGTCAGGTGCTTCTCGATGACATGGAGCATCGGTTCTTTGTTGACGGCGTAGCCGGCGAATGGCCCTTTGGCATCAGCAATGAGGGCCGACATGCGATAGGCCTCGCCGCACATGAGCGACGTGATATGGCCCGCCAGGTACCGGCCTTGCTCGGAGTCATACGGCAAGCCGAGAACCATGAGCAATGCGCCGAGGTTAGCGTATCCCAAACCCAGTTCGCGGAAGGCTTTGGCGTTCTCGGTGATAGCCGGCGTCGGATACGAAGAATTATCAACGAGAATATCCTGGGCCAGGATTATCACGTCAACGGCTTTTTTAAAGAGGTCAACATCGAATCGGCCGCCTTCTTTGAGGAATTTCATCAAGTTGAGAGATGCAAGGTTGCAGGCTGAATTATCCAAGTGCATATACTCCGAGCAGGGATTGGATGCGTTGATGCGACCTGTATTAGCAGCGGTGTTCCATTCGTTGATGGTCGTATCGTACTGCATGCCGGGATCAGCCGATGCCCAGGCCGCTTCCGCAATCCAATTCATAATCTCGCGGGCCTTGACGGTTTCCAGGATTTTGCCGGTCGTGCGGGCCGTGAGATGCCAGTCATCATCATTCTCGACCGCGCGCATGAAATCGTCGGTCACGCGAACGGAGTTGTTGGCGTTCTGATACGGCAGCAAGGTATAAGGATCGAAGAGGTCGCCGGTCAGGGAGTTTTTGACGCCGCCGAGCGTGAGAACTTTGACCATATCCTCGATGTTCTTTTTTGAATAGATAAAATCTTTGATGTCCGGGTGATCGGCGTCGAGCACGACCATCTTGGCCGCGCGGCGCGTGGTACCGCCCGAACGGATTGAATTAGCCACGCCATCGGCTCCCTTCATGAATGAAACCGGACCGGATGAGAAACCGCCCTTGGACAAGGGCTCTTTGGAGGCGCGGAGGCGCGAGAGATTGGTGCCCGAGCCCGAGCCGCCCCGAAAAATGCGGCCTTCGTCGGTGTACCACTTCAAAATGGACTCGATACTGTCATCCACGGCCAGAATGAAACAGGCCGAACATTGGGGATGCTCGTGAACGCCGACGTTGAACCACACCGGGCTGTTGAACGCCGCATACTGATTGATGAGCAGCCACGTTAAGTCCTCGACGAAGTTGTCGACATCTGCTTGCGTGGCAAAATAGCCGTCCTTAAACCCCCAGCGGCCGACGGTCTTGGCAACACGGTCAACCATCTGCCGAGCGCTGTATTCTCGATCCGGCGCGTCCATGCGGCCGCGGAAATATTTCGAGGCGACGATATCGGTTGCGGTTTGAGTCCAGAAATTCGGAACTTCGACGTTCTGTTGCTCGAACACTACCTTGCCGCCGGCGCCGGTAATGCGGGCCGTGCGGGTCTCCCATTCGATGCGATCATACGGGTGGACCTCGCCGAACAAACGCTTCCAATGGAAAGCGGCGCGCTTGGTTGATTTGGGCTCGACCGGAAGTTGGGTTTGAGAAGAAGTTCCAGGCATGTTCGAATTGTATAACAATGGTTGGGCATGGAAAGTGTGGATAACTAAAATCCCGCCGAAGGCGGGATTTTAGTTCCAATTCTCTCCCCTATTTATTCATCTTGCGGCGAATGAACGCCGGAATGTCGAACTCGGAATCGTTGAGCGAGTCATCCACGAACTCTTTAACTGGCGGCTTCTGGGTCGGCTGGGGTTTTTCTTCGCTGGTATTGAGCGTGGCCTGCATGTTCTTTTTCACTTTTTCATACAAATTGGAAGACTCGTCGTGCTCGGTGTGGATGCCAAAGCCCGATGCAGCCGCAGGGCGAAGCGTTCCCGGCTGGTTATTAATGAAGCCTGTAGCCACGACGGTGATCTTCAGGTCGCCCTTCTTGAGTTTGTCGTCCAGAACCGCGCCGAAGATGACTTTAGCGTCCGGATCGACGTTCGCGGTGATAATGCGCGCGGCCTCGTTAATCTCGGCCATAGCCATGTCCGGACCGCCGGAAACGTTGAATAGAACGCCCTTGGCACCGTCGATCGAAACTTCCAGAAGCGGTGAATTGATGGCCATTTTGGCGGCTTCAACCGCGCGATCCTCGCCGGTTGCAACGCCGATGCCCATGAGCGCGGAGCCCGAGTTGGACATAACGGCTTTCACGTCGGCAAAGTCGAGATTGATAATACCGGGAATGGTAATCAAATCGGAAATACCCTGCACGCCCTGGCGGAGCACGTCGTCGACGATGGCAAACGATTCCAGCAGCGGCGTTTTGCGGTCGATGATCGACAAAAGGCGATCATTGGGAATGGTGATGAGCGAATCCACGCGTTCGCGGAGATTGTGCCAGCCGGATTCAGCGATCTTGGTGCGCTGCATGCCTTCAAAAGTAAACGGCTTGGTCACGACGCCGAGGGTCAATGCGCCCGCTTCGCGGGCGATTTCGGCGACGATCGGCGACGCGCCGGTACCGGAGCCGCCGCCTAAACCGGCAGTGATAAAGACCATGTCCGCGCCCTTGAGTGCGGCGCCGATTTCTTCTTTGGTATCAATCGCCGCTTGGCGGCCGATCTCGGGATTCATGCCGGCTCCCAGGCCTTTAGTCAAACTTTTGCCGATGTGAATTTTGACAGGCGCATTCGAATTGTGGAGCGCTTGCGCGTCGGTGTTAACGGCGATGAACTCGACGCCGTGGATGCGGGCCTCGATCATCCGCGCTAAGGCATTGCCGCCGGCGCCGCCGACGCCCACGACCTTGATGCGAGCGAATGTTTCAAATGGTGGTTTGATCTGGGCCATAATTGCAGAAGTATTATCACAAAAGAAACAGCACTGCAAGCTGTCCCTGAAATACTGTGGATAAACCTGTCGACAACTCTAGGGCATGAAGTTCTTCAGCCAATCCAGAACCTTTTGGAAGACGCTGTTCCCGCCGCCGACAGGCAGAACGGAATTCTTTGATTTCAGGCCGCCCAACTCTTGTTCCAGGCCCCAGAGCGCCAGGCCGGTTGCGACGGCAAACGAGGGATCGCCAACGATGTCGATAACCCCTTCTACGTGAAGCGGACGGGCAAGTTTCACGGGCAATCGAAGCGAGTCCTTAATTAATTGGATTAAACCTGGCAAATTAGCCCCGCCGCCCGAGACTACAATGCCGGCCGGCAGCATGCCGTTCCGGCCCGATTTTTTGAGTTCGTCCGATACCATATCCAGCAATTCGCCCGTTCGGGCGTCCACGACGCGCATGAGCTGTTTTTTCGGCAATTGAAAATTCTCTTCTCCGATCACCGATGAAAGGTCAATGTTGCCGCTGCGGCGAAGATCTTCGCCGAACGAAGTCGCGGCGTGTTCAATTTTGACCCGCTCGGCCACGTCCATCGAAGTCCGCAGCGCGACCGCCAGGTCGTTGGTAATATGTTTGGAACCGATCGGCAAGACCGCGCTGTGAAGCAGATCGGCTTCTTCAAAGATCGTTAAGCTCGATGTCCCGCCGCCAAAATCCAGATGCATCACGCCGTATTCGCGCTGGTTCTTGTCGAGGACCGCGAGCGACGCCGCCAAGGGCGCAAACACAAGCCCGGCGACTTCAATGCCGTTCTCGTTGACGCATTTGGCGATGTTGCGCAGATGCGGCGCCAGACCGTCGATGATGGTTACTTCCGCTTCCAGGCGCACGCCTTTCATGCCGAGCGGATTCTTGACGTTCTCTACGCCGTCGACGATGAAATTTTTGGGAATGACATGGATAATCTCGCGGTTGGCGGGCAAGCTGACGACGGAGGCAGCCTGAATGACGCGATCGATATCGCTCTGGGAAATTTCGTTGTCGGCGCGCGAGACGGCGATGACGCCGCGCGAGACCTGGGATTTGATGTGGAGGCCGTTGACTCCGACGTAGGCCCGCTTAAGTTTTACGCCGGCGATCGCTTCGGCGCGCTGGACCGCGGTACGGACATTGTCGATGGTTTCTTCCATATCGACAACCATCCCGCGGCGCAAACCGTGTGACACGGCGCTGGCGGCGCCCAAAATCTCGGGACGAGCCGCATCCCGTTCAAGCTTGGTAATAACGACCTTTATTTCCGAGTTACCAATATCAATGCCAGATAAAAGATAGGGTTTCATGGCGAGATAGAAAGTTCCGACAGAATGCGTTCCTGGAGATCAATCATCGTCCGCTCGTCTTCAGGCGAGCGTTCATGGTCATGGCCAGCCAAATGAAGCAATCCGTGCACGGCTAACCGAGCCATTTCCTGGCGAAGAGGGATATTCAATTCAGCCGCTTGCCGCCGGGCGACATCGGCGCAGATGAATACGTCTCCTAGAGGCAGTATATCATATTTTTTGAGCGTTGTGTCATTGATGGGAAAGGATAAGACGTCGGTGGGCCTGTCTTTGCCGCGATGTTCGCGGTTCAATTCCCGGCTTCGCTCCGGCGAAATGACATACAGCCCGACCTCAACTTTTTGGCCGGATATCTGGAGAAGATCGAGAGTATGAGCAAGGATTGGAGAGAAGAAATCGGCCGTCCACTGGCCGTGCGGCGTCTCATTTTTGAATACGAGATCGAGCATTGTTAGATTATGCTTTAAATCAGGGGTTTTGGCAACTGAACTGCCACCTAAAAAGGGCCGCGGACGCGGCCCTTTTTAGGTGGTTACCCCAAGAGTTCTTTGACCAGCGCGCTGACGCGCGTGCCTTCGGCTTTGCCTTTGACCTTGGGCATGACCGCGCCGATGACTTTGCCCATGTCTTTGGCGCTCGTAGCGCCGGTCGCGGCAACAGCTTCCTGGACGATCTGCTTGAGCGCCTCGTCAGACAGCTGTTCGGGCATATACCCCATGAGAATATCGATT